>NZ_PCZU01000142.1:0-586 GCF_002887785.1 Rhodococcus sp. ENV425 | reverse complement strand
GCCGAGGTCCGCGAGCCGCGGCGCGAGTGTTTCGCCGGCCGGATCGATGTGGGCGCCGACGGCCGAGGCGCCGAATGCGAGCGAACCGAGCATGTTCAGCCACGTGCTGCGCCAGTTGCGGGCGTGCGGATCCCACAGCGCATCGGTGTCGGTGGTGGCCACCACCGCCAGTGCGCTGCTGACGAGGAAGCACACCGACCCGACGGCGTCGGGCCGCCACACCAGGTTCCGCTCCTCGGACGCCGTCAGGCCGGCGACGAGCGCGAATCCGGTGCTCACGTTGAACGCGAGTGTGCCCGCCCACTGCACCGCGGCCGACCACCAGTCGTACCGGTCCACGCGCGTCGCCGCGGGCGGGCGGTGCGTCAGCAGCAGTTGCACGGTCGCTGCCGCGGTGAAGAACCACGAGCCCACGAAGTAGAGCAGATTCGAGGTGGCGGCGGGGAGGACGAGCACGCCGCCGGAACCCGCGGCGAACAGGGCGGAGCCGATGACGAACAGCCGCGACTCGCGGCGCAGCGTCGGCCGGGTGAACACACCCGCGAACCTAGCGGGCGCGGCCCGCCGCCGTGCAGAGGGGCGGCCC
>NZ_PCZU01000141.1:0-2182 GCF_002887785.1 Rhodococcus sp. ENV425 | reverse complement strand
CCCGGCCAGCTGCGCGGCCCGCTCGCGGAGGGTCGTCAGCGCACGCACGTGCGTCTCGAGTTCGGCGATGCGGCGCTGCCGCTGCGCCTCCTCGACCGTCGCGGCCTCCTGCGCGGCGCGCAGCGACTCGGACAGCGACCGCAGCGTCTGCTCGGCCAGCTCGGTGAAGTGGTCGCGCAGCTGGCGCTGGATCAGCCGGAGCCGGTCCTTCGACTCCTTGCCCACCTGGAAGCCGACGTCGTCGGTGAACTTGCGGACGGCGACCTTGGCGTCGGCGCGGCGCTTGGCGATGCGCGCCTGCTTGTCGTCGCGATAGGCCTTGGTGCCGAGCACAACTCCCGCCCCGACGGAGATCGGGTTGACCAGCGCCATGCCCATGAGCGTGGTGATGAGCCCGAACATGAGCACGCCGCCGTAGGAGCCCTTCATTCCCACGAGCATCTTCTGGCCGACGCCGATGCGGCCCGACTCGAGGTCCGAGAGCCGGGAGACGGGCTCGAGCAGCCCCTCGAGGTCGCCGAGGCGCAGATCCGGCAGGTCCACCGCACCGCTGTCGGCGAAGTGCCGGGCGACGACCTCCGCGAGCCACACCGAACGTTCGTGGGCCCACACGAAGTTGTCGCCCACGGATTCGGCGACCTGCTCGCCCAGCCATTCCCCGATCCGCGGCCATTCCTCACCGGGGTCGCATTCGTCGACGGTGGCCTCCGCCTCGCGGGTGACCCGGCGCAGCCGGTCCCGCAGGTCGTGGTCGATGTCGGCGGCGAGGTCGGCGATGCCGTCGGCCAGGGTCTGCTGCCACTGGGCGGCCCGGGTGCGCAGCGCCTCCGCGGCGGACTTGGCGCGCTGCAGTTCCGCGACGGCCGCCGCACCGGTCTCGGGGTCGCGCAGCGCCGCGAGCTCGCTGCCCAGGCCGAGCGCGACGTGTTCGACGACCGACTTCACGTCCAGCGCGACGGACCGCCGGGCGGCGTCGGCGCCGCGCGCGACGACCCGCTCACGGAGGAACCCGTACACCGATTCGAAGCCCGACTCCTCGTGCAGCGACGCGTCGTCGAGGCGCAGGGCGTGACTGCGCAGCAGCGACGAGACGGGCAGCAGGGGCACGTCGAGGCCGGCGCGCTGCAGGTGCCCGCGGTCGGCGGCGACGATCTCGCGCCAGTGCGGGTACAGGTCCGTCTTGGTGATCAGCACCGCTGCGGCCGGGCACAGCTGCAGCACCTGCCGCAGGAAGCTCAGCTCCGGCTCGGTGAACTCCTGGCTGGCGTCGGAGACGACGAACACCGCGTCGGCCGCCGGAAGCAGACCCAATGTTGCTGCGGCGTGCGGGTTTCCGTGCCCGCCGACACCGGGGGTGTCGACGAGGACGAGACCGTCGGCGAGCAGCGGGCTCGGCACGTTCACCTCGAGCCGCAGCACGTCCCGGCCGCCCGCGCGCGGCGTGCCGGGCGTGACGTGCTGCAACTCGTCGATGGGCAGGTCCACCCGGACGGGATCGCGGCCGGGCTCGGCGAGCACGAGTTCGGCGAAGGTGCGGTCGGCGTTCTGCACGACGGTGGGCACCGCGGTGGTCTCGTCGTCGCCGACCGAGCACACCTCGAGGTTGAGGAGCGAGTTCACGAACTGGCTCTTGCCCTGTTTGAGCTGGCCGACGACGACGACCCGCAGCCGGGGGTCGACGACGCGAGTGCGCGCCGCCTCGAGCCTGGCGGCGAGGTCACCGCGCTCGGCGGCGCGGATGTGTTCGGCGGCCGCGTCGATCAGTTCGACGAGGGCCGCGCGGCGAGCGGCGGCATCTGCGGACGACGTGTGCATGGTGATCGCTTCGACTCGCCTTCTGTCGGAGTGCGGGCTGCACCGAGATTATGTCCTCCGCGACGAACGCCGGCCCCGCGTGGTGCACGCGGGGCCGGCGCCGGGTCCGTGCGGTGGGTCAGCCGAGGAAGGTGTCGAAGTCGGAATCGGTGCCGACACCGGCGCCGGCGTCGATCCCGCCGTGCAGATCGGCGTCGGCACCGGTGTCGGCGGAACCGAACAGGCCACCGGTGCCGCCCGCGCTGCCGAAGACGTCGCCGGCGTCGATGGACGACCACGCGTCCGTCGTGCCGTCGAGGGCTCCCGAAAGCTGGCCACCGAGCTGCGAGGTGCCCTCGGCCGCGCCGCCGAGGCCCGTACCGAGCGC
>NZ_PCZU01000140.1:13122-21546 GCF_002887785.1 Rhodococcus sp. ENV425 | reverse complement strand
GAACGCCGCAGGTTAAACGTCAAGCTGAGAATCGGTACCGAAAGCCGTTGCCCGCGTGCGCTGGTGCGCACGCGGGCAACGATTCCCCACGCGGGGAACGACGGTTCGATCAGCCGAAGGCGAGTGTCACGTCGTCCGAGGTGGACGCTGCGCGCAGCGGGTCGATGGCCACGGCCCCACCGTCGACCGGGCGGAAGGGTGCCACCACCGCCGGATCGATCCGCAGCACCGTGAAGCCGGCGACGGCGCCGGCGCCGAAGCCCGGAGCGAAGATCCGCACGGGTTCGGTGATCACCCCGTCCCGGACCGCGTCGTGGATGGCGAGCGGGATGCTCGCCGACGAGGCGTTGCCCACCTTCTCGATGTTGAAGTACAGGCGGTCCGACGAAAGGCCGGCGTCCGCCGCGAGCTCGGTGATCATCGTCTTGTTCGCCTGGTGCGGGACGATCAGGTCGATGTTGTCGAGCAGCGTTCCCATGCCGCCCTCCGGGGCGGGCAGGGCCTTCACGTCGTCGAGCATCTGGACCAGATAGCGGCCGGCGAGCGCCTTGACCTCGGGTCCGTAGACGGTGATGTAGTTGTCGAAGTCCGGGTTGGGCCAGATGATCGAGTTGACCTGGCTGTTCGGGCCGCTGGCGTAGGTCTGCATGTACTCGATGTCCGGTGCGGAGCCCTCGGGCGCCACGCCGACCACGAGCGCAGCCGCGCCGTCGCCGAAGATCATCCGAGAGGGGCGCACATTGCCGATCTTGTCGGAGAACTTCTCCACGCACACCACCAGCACCGGCCGCTGCACCTGCTGCAGGATCCGGGTGGCCTCCGCCAGCCCGTACGGCAGGCCGGCGCACGCGGCGACCAGGTCGAACGAGGCGTGGGTCTGGGCGATGCCCAGCTCGCCGGAGATCCACGTGGCCAGCGACGGGATCAGCCGGGCGCTGGTGCAGGTGCACACGATCACGGCCCCGATGTCCTCGGGTCCCACCTGCGCGTGCTCGATCGCCGACTTCGCCGCCGACAGCGCGAGGTCCTCGAAGCTGCCCGAGGTGTAGCGGCGCTGTTCGATGCCGGTCTTGGCGGTGATCTCGTCCGCGGTCATCGGCGACCAGTTGTAGGCCGAGTTGCGGATCAGATCCTCGTTGGTGCACACCTGATCACCGTGCGCGACGGCGAGGGCCTCGATGCGCGGCTGCACCGCGAAGTCGCGGCGTACGTCGATCGTCGGGTACGGCCGCGAGGGCTGCACCGGCTCGACCTTCGCGGGGACGGCGGCGCGGGCGGTCCGACCCGAGGTGACCCGGGAGATGAACCGCTGCACGTGCCGGTCGCGCGGGTAGTAGAGCACGACGTAGTCGTCGTCGCGCAGC
This sequence comes from Rhodococcus sp. ENV425, assembly GCF_002887785.1. Classification (NCBI taxonomy): domain Bacteria; kingdom Bacillati; phylum Actinomycetota; class Actinomycetes; order Mycobacteriales; family Nocardiaceae; genus Rhodococcus; species Rhodococcus sp. ENV425. The sequence goes on along the minus strand of NZ_PCZU01000140.1, from coordinate 20,182 downwards.
TGCCCCACCTCGGTGAGCTCGACCTGGGTTCGCTCCCACGGCTGCTGGTTGTGCAGCACCATCGACCAGCGCCGCAGCGCCTCGAGCTCGGCGACGTCCTCGTGGCAGTCGAGGATCTCGTCGTAGCCGAACCGGGGGAAGTCCGGGTTGTACGCACCGAGGCGCATCGTCCGGTTCGACGGATCGGAGATCAGCTCTGCGACGGTGGGCTTGACCGTCGGCAACCCGGAGGCGATGTGCTTGCGGGCGCCGAAGACGTCGAAGAGGGTCTCGAAGATCCGGTCCTCGGCGGGGTCGTCCCAGCCCGCGGGCAGGGCGCGGTAGGCGTCCGCGACCTGGGCGGTCTTCGTCTCACTGTCCGGCCACGGCGTCAGGACGGGCATGTAGACGTCGTCGCGGTTGCGCGGCACGTCCGACCACCGGGTGGGGCGCTTGTCGAACATCGTGATCGCGAAGCGGTTGGCCCAGAACAGGTTCAGCGCCATGTCGCGCATGAGATCGACCTTGGTGCGGTAGACGCCCTGCGCGTGGCGCGAGAGGATCTCCGAGACCGTGGGGGCTTTGGTCTCGAAATCGCGACGGATGACGGCATCGAGCTGCTCGACGCTCGTCATCGTCGAGAAATCGAGATCGGGAAAGAAGTTGGACGGGAAGACGATCCGCCCGTGTCGGTTGAGCTCGAAAGGCTGCATGTGCCGAAGTACCGTTCAGTGAGAAGTGCGGAGGTGTGTCTGGGTGCAGCGGGTCACATGTCGAGTCCGCCGTTGACGCCCCACACCTGACCGGTGATGTAGGACGAGGCGTCGGCGGCCAGGAAGTGGACGACGCGGGCGATCTCTTCGGGATCGGCCAGGCGGTTCACCGGGATCGTGCTCTTGATGCGATCGAGGACCTTGTCCGGGATGGTCTCGACCATCTCGGTGGCGACGAAGCCGGGGGTGATGGTGTTGACGGTGACGCCGATGCTGTCCGGGGTGAGCTTGCCGGAGCGGGCCAGCGTGAACGCCGCCTCCTTCGCGAGCGTCTTGGTCAGGCCGAACATGCCGGCCTTCGAGGCCGCGTAGTTCGCCTGGCCGATGTTGCCGGTCTCGCCGATGACGGACGAGACGTTGACGATGCGACCGGTGCCGCGCTCGAGCATGTGCTTCAGGGCGGCCTGGGCCAGGAAGAAGGCGCCGGAGAGGTTGACGGAGATGACGTTGTTCCAGTCGTCGTCCTCCATCTTCAGCACGGTGCGGTCGATGGTGATGCCGGCGTTGTTGACGAGGATGTCCAGGCGCCCGTGCCGCTCGATGACCTCGTTGATGGTGCGACGGCAGTCGTCCGCGTTCGCGACGTCGCCCTTGTGCACGCTGTACTCGACGCCGTTCTGGCCGTTCGCCTGGATGTCCGCGAGGAACTGGTCGGCCTGGGCGGTGTTGCGCCCGTACCCGGCGGCCACCGTCGCGCCCTGGGCGGCGAGGCTGCGGCTGATGGCCGCGCCGATGCCGCGCGTTCCACCGGTCACGAATGCGACGCGGCCGCGCAGCTTGGTGCCGGCGACGGTGGTACGGGACGACGGTTCGATGGTGCTGGTCATGTCGGTTCTCCTCGAATGCGGCGAACTCGACGGATGCCGTCGAGTACAGATGTGTCGGGCCGGCGATGCCGGTGCCCCGAGCGGCGGTGCCCGGAGTCCGATCGGCGTGGGTGCTACCGCGAGCAGCTGATGTGAGCGTCCCTGCACGCTTCGCGATATTCGCCCCTGCCAACCGAATTCACGTAGTGCTCCCGCTCGTTCTCCCCTGTCGAGTTCAATGATGCAGCATCGCGCGTCATGTGTCATGTCTTTCGCCGAAAATGATTGGCAGAGCAATGACTTACGCTAATGATACTGAATAGTCTTGAATAACAACGGATTACGGTCATTGTTGGGGTGATGTTCACCTACAGGCCGACTGCATGTCCGTTCCGGGACCTTGGTCACAACACGCAACGCGCAGCGGGCCGATCGGAATGGCGCGCGGTACTACTGCACGGTCAGGAGTGCGGCATACATGCAGCTGGTCTGTTCGCGTATTCGTGATCTGCCTGCGAAATGTACTCCAGTACAACATAATTCACTGCTCGATCCGTGGCTGTTCCGCTCGCATGGGGGGTGCCGGCTCGAAAGCACTGCGTGCCAACAGCGTGCATGTAGCGACCTGCGCGGGGGGTGTGGGGGCGAAAATCGGTACCCGGCTCCACGCCGCCGCAAACCTGTGAGCTTGCTCACGATCGCATATTTCCCGGGATTGGGACACTCCGGATCGGGGGTTGTGTGCGCGGATCGGTCGCCTCGCCCAGCGACTGCAGGGCGACGTACGGCCGTCCCGGCGGGAGAAAGTACCCGGGACGCCGGCCGAGACGGTGACGGACCCGTGAGGGCACAAGAAAGGGCCCCGCACCGGCGAACCGGTGCGGGGCCCTTCGGGGATCGTGCGGTTACTGCGCGAGCACCTTCGCCATGCCTCGCTCGACGGCGGCGACGATCTCCGGCCGCAGGTCCGCGGCAGGGATGATCGAGTGCACGGAGCCGACCTGCTGGGCGCGCTGGATGTTGTGGATGGCCTCGAACTCCGCAGCCACCTCACCGAGCTTCTCCGACCGCACCGCCGTGCGCTGCGTTGCCAGCTCGACCCGCAGGCGGGCCTTCTCGCCGTCCTCGGCCGCGGCGAGCTGCGCCTCGAGTTCGGTGATCCGCGGATCCGCCGCGGTGCGCGCATTGACGTCGCGGGTGAACACCACCGCCGCGGCGGGTGCGCCGCCGAGCACGGAGGCGAACGAGCCCTCGACCGCGAGCACCTCCATGTTCTCGTTCAACGCGCCGGAGAACACCACGAAGGCGCCACCGTGGTAGCGGGAGACCACGACGAAGACGATCGGGCCGTCGAAATTGACGATCGCCCGGCCGATCTCGGCGCCGTTCTCGAGCTGCAGGTTACGCAGCGACTCGGGGGAGCCGTCGAACCCGGACAGGTTCGCCAGCACCACCACGGGGCGGTTGCCGCTCGCCGCGTTGATCGCCCGCGCGGTCTTCTTCGACGACTTCGGGAACAGCGTGCCCGAGGTCCACTGGTCCGGCCCGTCGGTGGGGAACCAGCCCTTGCGGGCGATGGCGCGGGACTCGATGCCGATCACCGTGACCGCGTTGCCGCCGAGATGGGCGTCGAACACCACCGACGTGTCGGCGTCGGCCATGTCTGCCCACCGCTCGAGCACCGGGTGGTCCTGGTCGACCACCGCGCGCATGACCGTGCGGATGTCGAACGGCTTCTTGCGGTCCGGGTTGGTCTCCGCGGAGAAGATGTCGCCCACCGTGGTGAAGTCGCTCGACGGGTGCACGTGCGGGTACACCCGGACGTCGCGCTCGATCGGGTCGACGGTCTCGGCCTTGCGGGGGAACCGCTCGCCCGGGGCGAGGTAGGCGTGCTCGTAGTGCCCGAAGAGCACCTCGACCGCGGCCGACAGGTTCGGCGCCCAGTACTGCGCCTGACCGTTGGGGCCCATGACGCGGTCGTAGCCGCCGATACCGAAGTTGTCCTCGGCCGACACGCCACCGGAGTAGTCCAGGGACTGCTTGCCGGTCAGCACCATCGCACTGTCCGGGGTCATCACCAGGATGCCCTTGGTGTGCATGAGCATCGTCGCCTCGGCGTTCCAGTACGGCTGGGCGCCGACGTTGATGCCGGTGACCACGACGTTGATCTCGCCGCCGGCCTGCGTGAAGGTGATGATGCGGCGCAGGGCCCGCGAGACCCAGTCCATGTTCTCGGTGCCGGACTCCATCGAGATGGTGGCGCCGGAGGACAGCGCGAACCACTCGACCGGGACGCCGAGCTGCTCGGCCAGGTCGATCGCGGCGACGACGCGGGCGCACTCGGCCTCCGCGACGGTGCCGAGCGCCTTCGTCGGATCGCCGAACAGTGCGACGCGGGTCATGCCCTCCGGGTACCGCGGCGTCGGGGTGGTGACCAGTCCGACCACCAGACCGGCCTTGTTCCGTCCGTACGGACGCTGCACCGGCACCACGGCACCGGTGACACCCCCCGTCGCTGCGCTCGCCCCGGAGTCGTCGAGGTCGTACTCGACGAAGCTGCCCTTGCTGCCGGTGAGCAGCGGGATCAGCTCGTACGGGTACACGGTGCCGCGGGCGCGGGAGCGCTGGACCTTCTGGGTGTACTCGTCGAGCGGCTGCAGCGGCTCCTTCGGCGGATCGGTCACCCGCACGACCACGCCGGCGCCGGAGCGGTACGAGAATCGCAGCGCCACCTCGCGGGGCTCGGCCTCCGCGGTCTCACGCCACCAGCCGATGACGGTGATCTCCTCGAGGCCGGCGCCGACGGTGAGCGGGGCCGCCCCACGGCTGACCCGCTTCAGGTCGTCGATGCTCAGATCCACCTCGGGCCACACGAACAGCACCACGCGGTTCGCGTCGAGGCGGCGCTTGCCGCGGGCGGCCTGCGACCGGCGGATCGCGTCGAGGCAGCTCGACAGGGCCCGCTCGAACGCGGGCAGGCCCACGATCGTGCCGGTCTCGTCGCGCTGCGGGGTCAGGTCCCGCACCTCGGCGAGGGCGATGAGCCGCTCGTCGGACGGATTCTCGTTCGCCGCAATGTGATACAGGTACGAGTCCGGGTTCGCCGGCAGGCGGGTGCCGACGAAGTTCTTCAGCCGCCACAGATCCAGGCGCTGACCGGTGAGCGGGTGCATGTCGCGGATGTTGGTTTCCTCCGCGTACCCGGTCTCGAACGGGCGGAAGGTGAAGACGTGCTCCTCGGCGCGGTCGGTGTGGCACACCGTCACCGTGACCCGGCGGGCGGCGGCGGCGACCTCACGGCCGGCCAGCACCGCGCGCAGCGCCTCGGCCTGCGCGTCGGCGTCGGCGGGGGCGTCGTCCCACGCGAGGTACAGGTCGACCACCAGGTTGTCGGTGCCGGGCAGGGTGCGCGCCGACTCCTCGACGGTGTCCAGGGCCGCCTCGAGCTCGGCGTGCCGGGCCTCGGTGGAGATCAGGTACAGGCGGGTGCCGCGCAGATCGAAGTTGCCGGTGACGAACTGCCGGCCGCCGCGCACCTCGGACTGCACCTGCTCGAGCGTGCGGATCTTGTAGGCGCGGCGGGTGATGACCTCGAGCAGCGGGCCCGGAACGGTTTCCGGTCGGGCGATCTGCTGGGCGAGCAGGTCGATCAGCGGCTCGGGGGTGGCCACCAGGGCCTCGACGCGCTGCGCGTAGTCCGCGGCGCCGGGGTGGTCGGCGAGGTGGGCGAGGCTGCCGCGCACCCCGTCGTACACCTGCTCGCGGACCTTGCGGATCACCGGCTCCTCGAAGAGGCGGTAGCGCAGGTTGCGGGCCGCGTCGCCGATCACCGGGTAGCGCACCTGGGTGGCGACGATGAGCCGGTCGAGGACCTCGTTCAGCTCCTGCGAGATGCCGGCCGGTCCCTCGGTCTCCTCGAGCCACCGCTCGAGCAGTGCCGAGACCACCGGAACCTGCGTCTCGATGCGCTGCTGCGCGAGGAACAGCCGGTAGACGGCCTCCTCGAGCTCGGGGGTGCGATCCAGCTCGGTGACGTCGTAGTGCCGCAGCGCCTGCGACAGTCGCGCACGGAAGCTCTCGGGCAGGCCGCCGACCTCGACGTCGAGGGACTGCAGGTAGCCGTGGAAGTGCTCGCGGGGGCTGTGCACGCGCTCGTCGCTGGACTCCTCGGCCTGCGTCGGGCGGTTGCGCGAGAGCTCGCACACGTCGGCGAACGTGGTGAGCAGCGCCAGCTCGGCGCGCACCAGGTCGCAGTTCCCGGCGGCCTCGCCGCGCAGGCGGTCGTACTCGGCGAGCAGCGTCGCGGTCCGCTTGCCGGAGACGTCGTAACCGGTGACGAGCGCCTCGAGGGCGTCGAGCCGGGCCAGCGCGTCGGCCGCGGCGTCGCCGGTCACGACGGCGGCGGGTGCGGGGAACTGCACGCGCTCGACCGTCTCGGTGACGGTCTCCTCGGCGATCCGATCGACACGCAGCAGCGGTGCACCGGCGTCGACCTGCGAGTTGACCACGGCGAGGACCTCGCGGACGCGGCCGGCGAAGGGCGCGCGCACCGCGGTCTCCATCTTCATGGACTCGAGCACCACGAGCGTCTGGCCGGCCTCGACGTCGTCGCCGGGGGCGACGGGCACCGCGACGACGACGGCGGGCGCGGGGGTGCGCACGACGCCGGCCTCGTCCTGGCTGATCTGGTGGCTGATGCCGTCGACCTCGACGAGGAAGCCGGTGGCGCCGGCGATCGAGACGATGTGGTGGCGGCGGCCGGCGAGGACGAGCCGGGACTCGAACTGCCCGAGCCGGTCGACGTCCACCTCGAGTTCGCCGCTGCCGGCGTCGACGCGGTAGCGGTGCGGCCCGACCTGTCCGACGAGCAGCTCGTAGGCCTGGCCCTGGTAGCTCAGCTCGACCTTGCGGCCCACCGAGTGCCCGGCGCGGGGGCGGCCGCCGCGGGCGGAGGTGAGGAACGCGGCGCGCTCGTGGCTCTCCTCGGCGTCGTAGACGTCGACGGCCGTGGCGATCAGCGCGATGTCGGCCACCCGGGACGGACCGGTGGCGGTGCCGGCTCCGGTGCGGTCGAGCCAGCCGGTGTCGGCCGACGCGGAGATGACCTCCTCGCGGTCGAGCAGGTCGAGCAGGAACGACTTGGTGGTGGTGCCGCCGTCGAGGACGACGGTGGTCTCGCGCAGCGCGGTGCGCAGGCGGGCCAGGGCCTCGTCGCGGTCGCGGCCCCACGCGATGATCTTGGCAACCATCGAGTCGTAGTCCGGCGGGATGACGTCACCCTGGGCGATGCCGGTGTCGACGCGCAGGCCGGACCCGAGCGGGAACTTGAGCAGCTGCACGGAGCCGGGGGCGGGGGCGAAACCGTTGTCGGCGTCCTCGGCGTTGAGCCGGGCCTCGACGGCGTGACCGAACTCGGGCGGGCAGTCGCCGGGCAGCTTCTCCCCGGAGGCCACCAGGATCTGCAGCTTGACCAGGTCGATGCCGGTGGTGGCCTCGGTGATG
>NZ_PCZU01000140.1:3402-13112 GCF_002887785.1 Rhodococcus sp. ENV425 | reverse complement strand
CCTGCAGGCGGGTGTTGACCTCGAGGAAGGTGAAGATCTTCAGGTCCGGCTGGTACAGGTACTCGACGGTGCCGGCGCCGCAGTACCCGGCGGCGCGCACGAGGTCCGCGGAGACCGCGCGCAGGTGGTCGGCCTGCTCCTTGGTCAGCAGCGGCGAGGCCGACTCCTCGATGACCTTCTGGTTCTTGCGCTGGATGGAGCAGTCGCGCACGCCCGGCGCCCAGACGTTGCCGTGACCGTCGGCGATGACCTGGACCTCGACGTGGCGGGCGTCGGTGACGAGACGCTCGATGAACACCACGGGGTCGCCGAACGAGCGCTCGGCCTCGCCCTGGGTGCGCTCGAGGGCGAGCTCGAGCTCGTCCTCGGAGTACACCTTGCGGATGCCGCGGCCGCCGCCGCCGGAACGGGCCTTGATGATCAGCGGGTAGCCGATGGCCTGGGCGTGCCGGCGCGCGTCGGCGCGGGTCTCGACCGGTCCGCCCGACCACGGGGCGACGGGCACGCCGACCTTCTCGGCGAGCAGCTTGGCCTCGACCTTGTCGCCGAGCAGGCGCATGGCCTCGGCCGACGGGCCGATGAAGGTGATGTTCAGGCGGGCGCAGACCTCGGCGAACGCGGGATCCTCGGCCACGAAGCCCCAGCCGACCCACACGGCGTCGGCCTTCGCTTCGAGGAGGGCGCGCTCGAGTTCGGCGTGATCGAGGTAGGGGGTGGCGGCCGTGGTGGACGGCCGCAGGGTGACGCCCTCGTCGGCCTGGCGGACGAACATGGCCCGCCGCTCGGCCTCGGTGTGCAGGGCGATCGTCTTGATGTCGTAGCCGTGCTCGGAGTTGAGCTCCCGGACTGCTCTGATGAGGCGTACTGCCGCCTCACCTCGGTTGACCACCGCGATCCGTTTGAACATACTCGTTGCCACCGTTCTCCAGGTTTGTGCGCGCTCGTGCGACGCTCGTCGAAGCTTCTCGCCAGTGAGTGAAAAAAGTTAACCGATGTCGAGGCCCGCGTCACGGGTTGATAACGCGAGCAAGAACATGTATCGGTCGGCTCCTCGTGTCGGCGTATGCGTGCGGACGTGTGCACCGACTGGCCCGGCGGATGCCTGGGTGTCGGCGGACAGGCGGTCGGCCTCGTCCCGCGGACCGTCGTCGTCGACGGCCGAGTGCCCCCCGGTGGGGACGATCCTTCCGCTAACAGCATGAAGGAAACATGAGGGTTTGTCACGTTTTGTGGTCGGCAGGGCGGGGTTTGCCGCTCCCTCTCCGCCTCGCGCGCGGGAACTGCTGGCGGACAGTCGATTACGATCGAAATGGGGGATGATTCCGGGGCCCGGCCTCGGCGGGCCCGGGAATACCGCCGGGTAACACCGGGCAGTAACATTCGGGCCGTTGGTCTTTCGCGCGGCACGATGCCGGGTCCGCGAGCGCCGTCGGCTACGTGAATTGTCCAGCATCGGACCGGCATCGACGCCGCGAACGGGTCGAAGCGGACACGGGCCGCCGGCTGCGGGACCCGTCGCGCCGCCGCGACGAGGGTCGCTGCGGTCCGGCCGGTGCTGTGACGATTGTCACGGTAGTCGGAGCGCTCGTGTGTGCGGGCCGAATGTCACATCGATTCGATTGCATCGACCGGATGTGACATTCGGCCGCCGGCAACCCCCGCACAGCCCGGGCGCTCGATGTCTCCGGAAGTTCACGAATCGGCAGTGTGAATCGCCTATCGTGGCCCCAGGCTTCGACAGGGGAGGACGCATGCCCGAGATCGTGCACGCACCGGCCAGGCATCTGGCCGCCGTGGAGTTCAGCACCGACGTGGCGCACATCGGTGAGCACCTCGGCGAGGCGTACGGCGCCGTCGAGCAGTACCTGGCCGGCGCGGGCACGTCGCCGGCCGGCCCGGCCGTCGCGTACTACCGCAACTTCACCAGGGAGGGCTTCGACGGCGCCGCCGGCTTCGAGGTCGCCACCCGGATCGACGGCGACGGCCACGTGGTCCCGATCGACCTGCCCGCCGGCCAGGTCGCGACCGAGACCCACCTCGGTCCCTACGACACGCTCGAGCACACCTACGAGGCCCTCGCCGCCTGGGCCGCCCGCGAGGGGCACGACCTCGACCTGAGCACCGCGTGGGAGGAGTACTGGAGCCCGCCGGGCACCCCCGCCGAGGAAGTGCGAACCGTGATCTTCGTTCCCGTGAACTCCTGAGGCGTATCGCGGAAGCACCCCCACGGCGGCGGGAGGCGGGAGACAATCCGCGAATGTCCCTCGTCGTCGGATTCGCGCCGTGGATTGTGTACTGGATCCTCGTCGGCAACACCGGGTTCGTCACCGCCGTGGCCGCCGCCCTCGCGCTCGCCGCCGCCGGCCCCCTCGTACAGCGGGTGCGCGGAAAGCCGTGGCGCTCCCTCGACGTCGGCACCGTCGTCGTCTTCGCGCTGCTGCTGATCGCCGCGCTCACGCTCGACGACGCCGTCCTCGAACGCTGGCTGCAGCCGGTCGGCAATCTCGGACTGCTGCTCGTCGTCCTCGGCGGCATCCTCGCCGGACGACCGTTCGTGCGCGAATACGCCGTCGAGACAGTCGATCCCGCGACCGCGGCATCCGGCGGCTTCCGGTACATCACCACCGCGATGACGTGGATGTGGGCGGCCGCGTTCGCCGTGATGACCGTGTCCTCGCTGATCCCGCCGATCGTCGACGGTTCCGCCACCGTCCGCGACGAGACCGACGCGCTCTCCGTCGTCGGCTACTGGGTCGTCCCCTTCGTCGTCCTGGGTGCCGCCGGACTGGTTTCGGCCCTGTTTCCCAAGTGGTTCGACACGAAGTCCGCGCTCGCCGCCACCGCCAACCCGAGCCCCGAACCCGCGTCCCCGACGGCACCACCCCCGGACCTCGACTCGCCCCGGGTGCACCTCGTCGTGCCGCGCCAGTCGCGGCACGACGAGCCGTTCCGCCTCACCCTCGCCGGGTCGCGGCCCGACGCGACGATCACCGTCACCGCCGAGGGCGCCGACATGTCCGGCGCCCGCTGGCGGTCGCACCGCAGCTACGACGGCAGCGGCGACGTCGTCGACGAACCGTTGTGGGACATGCGGTTCGACGAGCCCGACCGCGTACCCGACCTGTTCGTCCCCCCGCCCGGCCGGTGGCCGGTCACGCTCACCGTCACCGACGGCCCGCACACCACGCGACGCACGGTGATCCGCACCGACGCCGCGCCCGGCGTGACCGTCGAAAACCTCGACGTCGCCGGACGGCCGGGTCTGCTCGCCCGCCCGGACGGCCCGGCTCCGCTGCGCGGATGGCCGGCGGTGCTGTGCGTCGGCGGATCCGAGGGCGGCGTCGATTCCCAGCGCGCCACCATCGCCGCCCTCGCCTCCCACGGCCACGTCGCCCTCGCCTACTCGTGGCTCGACGAGAACACCGAGGTCGCGTCCGTACCGCTCGAGCGCTTCACCGGCGCGCTGCGCCACCTCGCCGCCCTGCCCGAGATCGACACCGACAACGTTGCCGCCGTGGGCATTTCCCGGGGCGCCGAAGGCCTTCTCGCCGCCGTCGCGGCCGACGGCACGTCGCTGCGGGCGCTGGTGCTCGTCAGCCCCAGCTCCGTCTCGTGGCAGGGACTCGGGCCGGACGGGGAGATCCCGGACACTCCGTCGTGGACCCTGGGCGGCGCGCCACAGCCCTGGGCACCGCTGCCCAGCTCCGCGCTGATGCCGCAGATGATCCGCAACGCCTGGCGCGCCGGCCGCGACGTCGCCCGGCACCGGCCGTCGCTGCTGCGGCTGTCCGACGCCTACCGCGCGGGACTGCGCGACGCGCCCGACCCCGCCCACCTGCGGTCCGAGAAGATCGACGCCCCGATCCTGTGCATCACCGGCACCGACGACCAGCTGTGGCCGGCCACGGACATGGCGGGCGCCCTGCTCGCCCGGCGCGGCGACGGTCGCGACCGGCACCTGTCCGTCGACGGCGCCGGCCACCTGATCCGCCTCGGCATGTTCCCCGGCGACGCCCAGTGGAGCGGTGGCATCGCCTTCGGCGGCACCCCGGCCGGGCAGGGCAGGGCCCAGCGCGCCGCGGTCGACGCCGTCACCGAGTTCCTCGCCTGACCGGCGCTCCCGTCGCGGTCCCGGGATTTCTGGAACAGTGGAGGGGTCCGGACGCCACGAGGAGGTCCCGATGTCCGACGACCCGCAGTTCCCGGTCGGGTTCGAACCGGCCGAGCAGCGCCGCGAGCGGATGGCCGCGCAGGTGCGCCGCTGGTGCGAGCAGCACCGGCTCGACGGCCGGCACGCCCCGCTGTCGGACGCCGCCGCTCTCTGCCTGGCCGCCGGCCACCTCGACGACGAGACCCGCGACATCCTGGCCCGGCGCCGCCGGATCGGCCGCGGCCTGCCCACGCTCGGCGGGTTCGGCGCGTTGCGCCATCTCACGGACGAGCACGCCCGCCTCACGGTGCGAGCCGCCGACCTGCGCCCCGGCGCCGCCCGGCTGGTGTTCGAGTACCGGGCGGGGGAGCTGGCCAAGCGGCTGCGCAACGCCCACTACACGCTCACCGTGTCCGGCCGGCACTACGCGCAGGGCGTGCGGGCCGTGCGGCGGGAACGGCGCGACGGCGTGCACCTCGACCCGCACCAGCGTGACGCCCTGTTCGCGGCGCTGCAGCGCACGCCCGCGCCGATCCCCGAGAGAACGACCGATCAGGTGCGCGGCGCCGTGCTCGGCGTGGCCGTGGACCGGGTGACGCGCTGGTCCGACGGCACCGCGGCGGCCGCGGTGGGACGTCGCGCCGCCGACGCCCTCGGCCGGCAGGTGCCCGACGGCGACGATCACTTCGTCGACCGGTACGACACCCTGCTGTTCCTCGCCGGCACCCTGTTCGACCGGATCGAAGGCTCCACGGCCTGGCGGTCGGACCACCTCGCGGTGCAGCGGTCCCAGCTCGATCTCGCCGACGAGCTGACGCAGATCGCCGTGGACGCCGTGACGTTGCGGGGCCTGCTCGCCGAACTCGCCGACGCCCGGCGCGCGGCGCCGTCCGCTCGCGCGGCCGTCGACGCGCGTATCGCCGCGCTCGCACCGGTGTGGGATCAGCTTCTCGACCGGGTGGCGGCACTGGCCCGCATCGGCGAACTGCTCACCGTCGCCGAGGTCCAGCTGCGCACGGCCGAGGTCGAGGCCCGCACCGCGAGCCTCGACGAGCGGATCGACTCCCTCATCGGCCGATCGGGAGCGCGGGAGCTGTCCGCCGACAACACCCACTTCGTCGGCGACCAGTTCGGGATCGCGGCAGAGCTGATGGGTTCGCTCCGGTCGGAGCTGAGGGGCGACATCGCGGAGCTCACCGCGCGGGAGTGAGGCCGCCCGCGCGTCGATTGTCAGCTGTCACAGCCCAGCTCCTCGGTGATTCCGACGTCGCCCGACGGCACTGCTTCTCGTGCGGGCGGTGCTGTAGCTTTCACGCGTTCTCGAGCGAAATCGACTGGGGGTGAACGGGTGCTGCGCAGTACGCCGAGATGCACGGCGCCGAGATGCACGGCGCCGAGATGCACGGTGCCGAGACCCACGGTGCCGGCGTGCACGGCCCGGAGGTCGGGGATGCTCCTGGCGGCGACGGTGCTCGCCGTCGCCGGCTGCGGCGGGTCCGGCGGCACGGTCCGGGTGCAGGACGATCCGATCCTCGAGGCGGAGTTCGACACGGTCCTGCTGACGGGCGAACCCCGCACCCTCGCCTCCGTGGCCGAGGACGCCGGTCTGTCGCCGGGGTCGTGGGACCGCATGTACCGCTTCTCGCTGCCCCTGCTGATGAGCTCGATCAACCGGGATCTCGGCCTGACGGGCACCGTGTGGGAGAACCTCCCCGACACCGCGGGGCAGGGCCTGATCGTCTTCATGTCCGACGGCGCCGTCGTCCGTGCCACCGTCGACCGGGCACCCGTCGTCGAGGTCGACGGGTACGGCACCCCCGAGGCGCTGGTCGAGGCGGCCCCGGACCGGCTCACGATCGTCTCCGGCCACTGACCGACCCGGTGTGACATCCCCCCGTCCGATTCGAGGTCCAAGGACCCGTTCCGAACGGGCGCGAACGATGGGACGCTGAGACCGGCAGACACCCATCGGCGAAAGGGCCGAAGCAATGAAGGCACTGGTGTTCCACGGTCCGGGCAAGCGCGTCTGGGAGGACGTTCCCGACCCCCGAATCCAGGACCCCACCGACGCGATCGTCCGCGTCGACGCGGTCACCATCTGCGGCACCGACCTGCACATCCTCGGCGGCGACGTCCCCGAGGTGACCGACGGGCGCATCCTCGGGCACGAGGCCGTCGGCACCGTCGTCGAGGTCGGGCCGGGCGTGCAGAACCTCGCGCCCGGCGACCGGGTCCTCGTCTCGTGCATCACCTCGTGCGGGCGCTGCCGCTTCTGCCGCGAGGGCCGCTACGGCCAGTGCCTCGGGGGCGGGGGCTGGATCCTCGGCCACCTCATCGACGGCACCCAGGCCGAACTCGTGCGAGTCCCGTTCGCCGACAACTCGACCCACCGTGTACCCGAGGGCGTGAGCGACGAGCAGATGCTCATGCTCGCCGACATCCTGCCCACCTCCTACGAGGTCGGCGTGCTCAACGGATGCGTGCGGCCCGCCGACGTCGTCGTCATCGTCGGCGCCGGACCGATCGGTCTCGCCGCGATCCTCGCCACCCGGCTGCTGAGCCCGAGCCACGTCGTCGCGGTCGATCTCGCCGACAGCCGACTCGAGGCCGCCAAGGCGTTCGGCGCCGACGTCGTGGTCAACGGCGGGCGCGACGACGTCGCCGCGGTGGTGCGCGACCTCACCGGCGGCCTCGGCGCCGACGTCACCATGGAGGCCGTCGGAGTGCCGGCGACGTTCGAACAGGCCGTCGAGCTGGTCCGGCCGGGCGGCCATGTCGCCAACATCGGCGTCCACGGCGCGCCGGCCACCCTGCACCTGGAGAGCATCTGGATCAAGGACCTCACCATCACCACCGGCCTGGTCGACACCTACTCGACGCCGACCCTGATCGGCCTGGTCCGCAGCGGCAAACTCGACACCTCGCCGATGATCACCCACCGGTTCGCACTCGACGAGTTCGAGGAGGCCTACGACGTCTTCGGCCGCGCGGGTGAGACCGGTGCGCTCAAGGTGCTGCTGACGGGCAGTCGGTAACCTGGCGCGGCTGCGCTCGCTGCTTCACCCGCGCCGCCACAGGCGAGCGAATGTATCGTTCCGTCGGACTACCGAGGTGAGCGATACATTCGCTCGGGCCGCGCTCATTCGTGAGTTGCCGCGATTCCGAGTTCGGCTGCGGCGGAAGTAAAGTCCGGGTCGAAGAGCAGGAAGCTCAGCAGGTCGCCGTGGTCCTCGCGTGTTCCCCCGGCGAGGCGACCCAGGACCGACAGCCACGGATGGCGCAGACCGCCGACGCCCGCGGCCTTCCTGCTGTACACGTCGTACGCGAGCCGGCCGAGGTCGTACGCCTGATCGAGCGACGGGCCCGCGAACCGCACCCGGATCTCCCGATCCGATGTCACGTCCGCGCTGTCCACTCCGGCTGCACGGATGCGCATCAGCCGGTCGTTACGGACCTCGAGTTGGTGGAGGTCTTCGATCATGCGGTCCGAGAGGAGGGCGCGCAGGATCAGCGCGGCGGCACCGAATACGTCGGGCGGTTCGTCGTCGCAGGGCACGAGGTCGGCGGCAGGCCGTTCGATCCAGTGTCGCGGCTGGGTCGCGACGACTCCGAGGGTGTCCGCGCCGAAGGCGAGGGCCGGTTTCAGCGGGGTGTTGAGCTGCAGACCGCCGTCGGCGTACCAGCCTGCCCACGCCGCCGGTTCGGTGACCCGGACGGGCCGGAACAGCACCGGCACCGCCGCCGATGCCAGCACGTGCTCGACGGTCAGTTCCGTTTCGACGTAGGTGATGTTGCGATGTTCGTCGTAGGGAGGTAGCGGCACAGACGAGTGCTTCTCGACGAAGACCACGGTGCCGCGGGTGGCGACCGACGTTGCGGTCACCGCGACCGCCCCGATGGCGCCGCTGCGGATGTTGGCGTGCAGGTCCTCCCAGCAGATGAGAGAGTCCAGCAGGTCGTGCATGCGCTCGGTGTCGAGAAGGCTCGGTAGCGTGACGTCCAGACCGGCGGCCTGACCGAGGTAGCGCAGGCCCGTGCCGACCAGCGTCCCCACGGGGCCGAAGACGTCGTCCAGTCCCACCGTCGACCACAGGCTCACGATCCTGTGGGTTGCGGCCTTGTACCCGTCCCCGGCGAAGGCGGCCAACGCGACGACGTTCAGTGCGCCGGCGCTGGTTCCCACCAGAATCGGGGGGTGCTCCGACCTCGGCAGGTGCGGCAGCAGCGATGCGATAGCTCCGGCCTCGTACGCGCCCCGGGCGCCCGCGCCGGATACCACCAGACCTACGGTTTCGCTCACGGTCGTCCCCCTCACGACGAGCACGTGCGTACATCGGAGAACGATACGCGCCGGTGCGGCGCCGAATGCGTGATCCGCAGGAGGCGGACGAGGGGCGCGACGAGCACATCCTCGCCCCGTCGGCAGCGCTCACGGGCATCCGGCCGGGGGCGCCGGATCCGTCCGCCGATCGGTTGCGTGTCGGTGTCGTGCCTGCGGACGAGTGTGGCCGAGACTGGGCCTGTGTCCGATATCGGCGGTGTGGAAGCGGTGGTGTTCGACCTGGACGGTGTGCTGGTCGACTCCGAACCGCTGTGGGAGCAGGTGCGCCGGCAGGTCGTGGCCGAGCACGGGGGTCGGTGGACTGCCGACGCGCAGAGCCGATTGATGGGCATGAGTACCCCGGAGTGGTCGAGGTATCTCAGCGACGGTCTCGGTGTCGACCTGCCGCCCGACGACGTGGCAGCGCTGGTCATCGATCGCATGGGCGCTCGCTACGCCGACCGGCTGCCGCTGATTCCGGGTGCGGTCGAGGCGGTGCGCGCGATGGCGGCGCGGTGGCCGCTCGGGCTGGCCAGCTCGTCCCCGCAGGCTCTGATCGACGGCGTGCTCGACGCCGCAGCGCTGGGAGACGTGTTCACCGTGGCGCTGTCCACCGAAGGTGTGGCGCGTGGGAAGCCGGCACCCGACATCTACCTGACGGTGGCCGAGCGACTCGGGATGGACCCGGCTCGGTGTGCGGCGGTGGAGGATTCCAGCAACGGGCTGCGGTCGGCGGCGTCGGCCGGCATGCGGGTGATCGCGATTCCCCATCCCCGGTACCCACCCGACCCGGATGCGCTCGCCCTCGCAGGACTCGTGCTGCCCGGCTTGGACAGTCTCACCCCGGCCGCGGTGGCAGCGATGAGGTGAGAGGTGGATGCCGGGGCCCTGCCCCGGTGCAGCCGGTCTCGCCCCTATGCCGGCGGACTCGGCGGACCGCCGACCGGCTGACCCGAAACACGTTTGGGAAGAACGGGAGTGGGAGCCGGGACCGCGCAGGGTGCGAATTGCGCGGCCCGGAACAGGTTGTCGGCGACGCACTCGCCGTCGACACCGGCGGGGACGGAACCGGCGACGAGACCGCGGACCTCCCGGTACAGCGCGGTGGTGTGTTCGACGGCGAGCTGCACCGCGAGCTGGTGATACGTCGTGCCGGGATATCCGGGAACCGGCTCACGACCGCGGAGCGTGCCCGGATCGTCCTTGTTCAGGGTCAGGTGACACTCCTCGAACGGGGCG
>NZ_PCZU01000140.1:0-3392 GCF_002887785.1 Rhodococcus sp. ENV425 | reverse complement strand
GGGCGGGCCCTCGGCCGGTGGGACGGACGACCCGGCCGGGGGAGCGGGTGGACCGCTCGGGCAGCCGTCGAGGCCGTTCGCCGGGGTCAGCTCGAAGAACCCGGTGTGGAGTCCGGCCGGAAGAGCGGTGGGATCGCACGTCGGGAAGAGCGGGGCGAGCCCCGGTGCCCGATCCGTGCCGACGGCCAGCTCGACCCAGTTCGAATGGGAGTAGAAGTCGGCGAGTGCGTGGGTCAGGCCGCCGAAGGCGCTGCGGGCCGCGAAGCCGTTCGCGGAGGTGCGGAACTCCGGCGGGCCGGTGGGTTGCGCACCGGCGATCACGGCGGGCACGAAGAAGTTCCACGCGTCCCGGGCACGGTCGCAGACGTCCGCCGGTCGCGCGGCGTTGTCGAAGTGCCGGAAGGCGTCGCCCTGGAACAGGTCGCTGCCTTCGTTGCCGGTGCCGGTGAGGAGGCTGCCGGTGATCTCGGCGAGCGCCGGGTCGTCGACGCCCCCGTCGGTGGTGGCCGGGGGCAGCGCTGCACGCAGGATCGCGCCGTGGATGTCGGGCGCGAAGGCCAGCGCGTTCGGCGGCATCGACACGGACAGTAGTGCAGCGGCGGCAACCGTCACGATCGTCGACAGACCGGGGCGGGGAAGCAGTGTCATGGGTACTCCGCAGTCGTTGGGTCGTGGCAGTCGTTGGTGGTGGCAGTCGTGGGTCGTGAGCACCGCGCTGCTTCCGGCGATGCCGCGTTCGTTACCGGTGGTGGCCACCTCCGAATATCCCCCTCGGCGGCGATCGTCGCCGGGGAATTCGGGATCATCGCAGAGCCTGCCCGGCCGGCACCCCGAACGGCCGCACGAGTACGGCACCCCAGTCCCGCCACGGCGGGCACGGTGGGGGCGGCCGCCCGTTCAGGAAGCGGATCGCCGCGTCCTCGAATGCCGCCGATCTGGGCAGGTACGGGTGGGCGACGCGGGCCGGGCACCCGTTTCGCTCGACGTCGAGCTGCCAGTCGTCCGGCATCAGGGGCAGATCGGTGGCCGCGGGGAGGCTCGTTGCTCGTACCGTTGCGGGAAGTGGCTGAGCGAGGATGGATTCCGCGGCTCCCGCCGTGCCGAGCAGTTCCCGCGCGGCGGGGGTGTCCGGGTCGAAGTGGAACCGGACCAGGTCGGTGGCCGGAGCGGCGGCACGCAGCAGGTCGCCGAAGACGCGGCCGGGCGCGTTCACGTGCGGTGGGGGATAGCCGGTCGGGGTGCTCGGGAACGGGCCGACCAGCAGTAGCGCATCGACGTCGACCCGTCCGGTGGCGACGGCCTCCCACACCACCCACACGGCGTGCGAATGCGCGGCCACCACCAGCGGACGAGGCAGCGCGGACGCCTGCTCGACGAACAGATCGACCTGCTCGTGGAACGGACGCTGGGTGTCGCTCGGCCCGTAGGGGGCACCCGTGCGGATCGGGCAGGTCGCGTCTCGCTGCGGCTGCCCGTCGCCCGGTCCGGCATACGAGAAGTAGTACACCTGCTCGCAGCGGTAACCGAGGCGGTGCACGCCCGTCGCGTGGATCGCGCCCCGCCCCGACGCCGAGTTGATCCCCGACAGGATCAACAGCGAACCCGGCTGCGGCGGTCCGGGTTCCGGCTCGTCGTACCCGCGGGTCGCGACGAACACGAGCGACGCGGCGGCGAGCACCGCGACGAGCGCGGTCAGGACCGCCCCCGGCCGGCGCAGCGCCGGGCGGCCCATCGCCCGGATCGCCAGGCCGGTCGCGACGGCCGAGACCGGGACGAGCGGCACCGTCAGGACCGGGACCCGTTCGGCCACGGCACCCAGCGCCAGGATCACCGCGCAGTACGGCAGCATCACCTCGACCCGCAGCCCCCGCCGCCAGGTCAGCGCGACGGCCGCGCGCAACCGGGATCCGCCCTGCCACGGCACCGGGCCGAGCGTGAGCACCAGCACCCCGATCAGGGCGACGGCGGGCCAGAACAGCCGGGAGTACAGGACCGCGTAGGCGGTGGCGTCGGCGAACGCCGCCAGCAGCACCGGCCCGAACGCGACCGTGTAGAACAGGGCCGCGAAGCGCAGCCGGCGGGCGTCGAGGCCGCCCAGGAGCCACGCCATGAGCGCCACCCGGGCTGCGGCCACCCCGGCGAGCAACACCAGGAACGCCGGCCACGACGACGCCCGCGACAGCAGGATCCGCAGGTCGGTGAATTGATCCAGCGGCGGCAGCGCCACCAGGTGGATGAGCCCCGGCCAGGTCGGGACCGCGTTCGTCGCGGCGAGCAGCACGACGAGCGCCGCGGTGGCCGCGAGCGGCCACCAGCGCCTCCACCGTCCCTCTCGCACTCGCGGGCTCCCGTCGCCGACTGCCTCGAATCTAGGGGGTGCGCCGGTGCCCGGCGCCGGATTCGTCCGGGTCCCGGTGTACTTTGCTGAGCGAACGAGTAGCGAGTGTGCTGGGGGTGTGGTGTGGCGCGGGTGATCGCGACGATCAATCTGAAGGGCGGCGTCGGCAAGACCACGACGACGGCCGCCCTCGCGGAGTTCATGGCCGCCGAATTCGGGCAGCGGGTGCTGCTGATCGACCTGGACCCGCAGACCAACCTCACCACGATGATGATCGGGGAGGAGCGCTGGCAGGAGCTCAACCAGCTCGACCGCACCCTCGCCACGCTGTTCCGCGGTGCCGTCGATCCCGACGCCCCCGCCTTCGACATCGAGAAGGCCCTCCAGCGCGACGTCTCACCCGTGCGCGCCGTCGAGAACGTCGACCTGCTCGCCTCGTCGCTGGATCTGATGGACATCCAGGAGGGACTGAGCCACCAGCAGTACGCCGACCCGAAGTCCACCCGGCCCCTCCAGGTGCTGCTGCACGCGATCACCCCGATCGCCGACCGGTACGACTACATCCTCGTCGACTGCCCGCCCAACCTCGGCATGCTCACCCAGAACGGCCTGCGGCTGGCGAACGGCTACCTCATTCCGACCATCCCCGACATCCTCTCGACCTACGGGATCCCGCAGCTGCAGACCCGGGTGCGGGCGTTCGCCGAGCGGACGGGACATCCCATCCGCGAGATCGGCCTCGTCATCACCAAGTACCGGAGTGCGTCGAACCTGCACCGCAGCATCATCGAACAGCTGCAGCGCGACGAACGGATCGCGAACGTCGTACCGGCGTGGATCCCCGAGGCCAACCAGATCGCGCAGTCCGCGGAGTTCGTCCCGTACGGCACCCTCAAGCGCAAGTACGGCAACTCCGGGCAGTTCGACGCCCTGCGCATGCTGACCGAGGACGTCCTGATGAACGCGCAGGTGCTGCTGTGACCGGCACCGTCGACCGCGACGAGGCCCGCCTCCGAGTGCAGATCGGGGAGGCGAGCGCCGCGCTGCTGCGGCT
>NZ_PCZU01000139.1:0-7195 GCF_002887785.1 Rhodococcus sp. ENV425 | reverse complement strand
GCCGGTGCCCTAGCCGAGAAAGACGTTGCGCCGCTTGGTGAGCAACCGGTACAGCGTCTGCTGGATGGTCTCCCGCACGTGGTCGGTGACCTCGAACAGCACCATCGGATCCTCCACCGCGGCGTCGTCGTAGACGTCGGTGGCGATCGGTGTGCCGAACTCGATGTACCACTTCGAGGGCAGCGGAACGATGCCCAGCGGACCGAGAGCCGGGAAGAGCGGGGTGATCGGGAAGTACGGAAGGCCGAGGAGCCGGGCGATGGACGTGAGGTCGGCGATCTTCGGGTAGATCTCCTCCGAGCCCACGATCGAACAGGGCACGATCGGTGCCTTGGTCTGGAGCGCGGCCGAGACGAAGCCCCCGCGCCCGAACCGCTGTAGCTTGTAGCGTTCGCTGAACGGCTTGCCGAGCCCCTTGTACCCCTCGGGGAACACCGCGACGACCTGATCCTCGCGGAGGAGCCGCTCGGCGTCGGGATGGCACGCGAGGGTGTGCCCGGCCTTGCGGGTGACGCTGCCGACGACCGGCATCCCGAAGGCGAGGTCGGCCGCGAGCATCCGCAGCGGACGGTGGGCGAGGTCGTGCACCGCGACGGAGGTCATCAGCGCGTCCACCGGCAACGTGCCGGCATGGTTGGCGACGATCAGCGCGCGGCCGTCGGCCGGAATGTTCTCGATGCCCCGCACCTCGACGCGGAACCACTTCTCGAACAGCGGCCGCAGCGCGGGCAGCAGGACGTTGTCGGTGAAATGCGGATCGAACCCGAAGTCGTCCACCTCGTAGTCGCCCGTGATGCGGCGCCGGAGGAACTCGGCGGTACCGGTGATCTGCCCGACCAGCTTGTGCCGCAGATCGTCGAGGAACCCGTCGGCCGCCGTCTCCTGCACGGGCAGCTCGGGGCGCTCGGGTGGTGTCGGCGAGCCGAGGCCGTACGTCGACGGATGACCGGAACCGGCACCCGGACGTGCGGCCGCCCGCCGCGCCGACCCAGTCCCACCGTGGAGCGGGATCACCTTGGCAACTTCTGTCATCGCGCCTCCATCCGCTCTCCGAGCGCCGAGAGCAGGACCGACTCGGTTCGATCGACCCATTCCGTCCGGACGACCCGCCGCAGTCCGACGTTGCGGGCGAAGTCGTCGAGTGCCTGCTTGGTGGTCCACCTCGGCTCGAAGCCGAGTTCGGTGCGCATCCGCGTGGTGTCCAGGCCGCGCCCGAAGTGGAAGTAGTCGAGTTCTTCCTTGTTGAACGATTTCATCACCGGCCCCATCAGTGCCTGCCCGACGGTGCGGAACAACCCGTAGGGCATCGGCACGGTCAGTCCGCCGGCCCGCCGCACGGCCTGCGACATCATCACGATGCCGTCGCCGGCGACGTTGTAGGTCCCGGGCGGCCCCGCGACGGTGGCCCGTTCGAGCGCCGAGAGGGCGTCCTCCTCGTGCAGCAACTGCAACCGGGCGTCGCGACCGAGGATGGTGGGCACGATCGGCGAGGTGAGGTACCGCGATACCGAGCCGGGCATATGGTTGCCCACCGTCGGGGCGAGACGCAGGATCGTCGCGGCGATGTCGGGCCGCCGGCGCGCCATTCCGCGCAGGTAGCCCTCGACCTCGATCATGTCGCGGGCGAAGGCGCCGGTCGGCCGCCGGCGCGCGCTCATCTCCTCGGTGAACTTCGCGGGGTCCTTCGCGCTCGAGCCGTACACCACCGACGACGAGCGCAGCACGACGCGCCGCACGGACGGGGTCTTCTGGCACACGGCGAACAACTGCATCGCGCCGAGGACGTTCATGTCCTTCATCGCGGCGCGGCTACCGGACTTGGGAGCCTTGGTGAGGGTCGACGCGTGGACGACGGTGTCGACGTCCATATTCCGGATGACCTTGCCGATGAGGGGGTTGCGGATGTCGGCGAGCACGAACTCGGCGCGGCCCATGCGCCGCAGCATGTCCTTGGTGGGCGACTGGGTGTCGACCGCGATGACGCGCTCGACCGCCGGATGCTGCGCCAGCCGGGTGACCAGGTAGCCACCGAGGAATCGGCTCGCTCCGGTCACCAGGGCCACCCTCGGCGGGTCGATACCGTCGATCTCCGAACTCACCCACATACCCCCTGCCGTCACTCCGGTCTCTCACGATACGGTGACTTTCGCAACAAAGCATTACACCGGAGTAACCGATCACCGGAATGGCCCCTGTGCGGGACCTTCGGCCCCTCGGGCGCACACTCCGCATTCCGGCCGAACCGGACATTCCGCTCGCCGGCCGCCGACGAGCCGGCGGAAACGCTCGATGCCCGCCACCGCGGGGTGACGGGCATCGGGAGATCGATCTACTTGCCGAGTTTACGACGCTGCACTCGGGTGCGGCGGAGCAGCTTGCGGTGCTTCTTCTTCGACATGCGCTTGCGGCGCTTCTTGATCACAGAACCCATCTGGGTTTTCCCTCACGTTCTCTCTAGCGTTCCTGCGCGCACGCCGGTGACGTACGCCTGTTGTCGACGCTGGGCCTCGTGGTGACGAGCTCAGCGCCTCACGACACCGGGTGGCCGGTACGACGACAAGCAATCCTACCGGGGCGGGTTTCGATCGGTGAAACCGAGGTCCGCTCCGGGTTCGATTGCGGTCGTCGACCGCTCAGCCGACGTCGAAGTAGGACGTTTCCAGGTAGTCGTGCACAGCCTTGGCGTGCACCCGGAACGAACGCCCCACTCGCACGGCGGGCAGTTCCCCGCTGTGCACCAGCCTGTACACGGTCATCTTCGACACCCGCATCAGCGCCGCCACCTCGGCGACGGTGAGGAACTGGGTGCCGGAGAGAACCGACTGACCGTCCTCGGGTTGACCCTTCGACGGTTTGCTTCCAGATACCATTACACACCTCCGGCACGTCCCGCGCCGCCGGCTTCCCCTCCGGCGGAACAGACACGCACGTGCTCGATCGAGCTTAGCGTGACCAATGGTTCCCGTGCGACGATGCGCGCGACGAATTTCCTCAATCCCCGGACGAACCGAGGGCCGCGGAGCGGTCCCGGGCCGCCGCGAGCGCCTCGTAGAACGCCGTCCGGACGCCGCCGCGCTCGAGTTCCCGGATCGCCGCCGCGGTGGTTCCGCCCGGCGATGTCACCGCTGCACGCAGGTCGGCGGCGTTCTCCCCCGACCGGGCGAGCATGGCCGCCGAACCGGTCATCGTCTGCACCACCAGCTCGGTGGTGGTCGCCCGCGTCAGGCCCAGAGCGACGCCCGCATCGATCATCGCCTCGGCGACGAGGAAGAAGTACGCCGGGCCGGAACCGGACACGGCGGTGACCGCGTCGATCTGGGACTCGGGAACCACCGTCACGGTACCCACGGACTCCAGGATCTCGCGCGCCAGCGCCAGATGGTCGGGCTTGACGTGCCGGCCGGCGGCGATCACGCTCGCACCCTCCCCCACCAGCATCGGGGTGTTGGGCATGACGCGCACGACCGGCGATCCGGCGGGCAGCTTGTTCTCGTACCGCGACGTGGGCACGCCGGCCACCAGCGACATCAGCAGCTTCTCGCGGTCGCTGTCCAGGTCGGCCTTGCCCAGGTCCGCGAGCACCACGTCCACGTCGCCCGGCTTGACCGCGATCACCAGCACGTCGGCGCCTTCGGCCGCGTCGGCGATCGAGTCGGTGACGCGGATCGAGTACTCGGTGGCCAGCTCCTCGGTCCGGGCCGGGAACTTCTCGACGACCACCAGATCCTTGGTCGCGAATCCACTCTGCAGCAGCCCCGAGACCAGCGCCTCGCCGATCCTGCCGCCACCGATCACCGCAATTCTCGTCATGGGCAACAGCCTGCCACGACCGTTGTCGTGCCCCGCATCGCCCCGACGATCAGCGCGGGATCATCGCGAGCTGGCGGCTCTGCACGACGACGGCGCCGGTGGCGTCGACGACGGTGTGGTCCTCCTCGAACCAGGCGTTGCCCAGGACCGTGCTGTCGGCCATGATCCGCAGCCAGCCGGGCGCCGGCAGTCGCCGCAGGTAGGCGGTGAGCTGCACGGTCGGAGCCCAGCCGAACAGGCCGCGGTTCATCGTGACCGGGGCCGAGATGTCCCCGGCCATCAGCGCGAACAGCACGGCGGTGTCGACGTCGGCCTCGTCCCCCGGCCACGGCCGCGCCCACATCCGCACCACCGGTTCGCCCTGCTCTCCCGCGAGGAAGCGGGCGCTGGCCTCGTCCACGACGAGGTCGGCCCCGCCGCACAGGTTCACCACCTGCGCCATGGGGTGGCCGGGCCCGATGAGGGGCGCGCCGGCGGGCGGCTGCACCGGCAGCCCGGTGACCGGGTGCGGCGCGGTGTATCGCGGCTCGCCCGCGTCGGGCTGCCCGAGCGTCACCGAGGCACGGACCGCGATGCGGTCGCCCTGGGCCAGCTCCACGTCGACCAGACCGACCTGCTTGCCCAGCTTGCGGACGGTGGTGGTCAGCTGCACGTCGCCGGGGTCGGGGGCGGCGACGAACCCGGCACTCACCGCGAGGGGCTGCACGGCCGGATCGGACCCGGCGGCCTGCAGCGCCGACCGGGCCGCCGCGGCGCACACGGCGAGCATGCAACCGCCGTGCACCTTGGGGCCGATCGTCCAGACCGGGGCGATGTGGGCGAGCCAGCGATCGTCGCCGGCGGCGTCGAGTGTCGTCAGGTCGCGGAACGGGTGGTTCTCGGGATCGGGCACGGCGTCGGTCACTGCTGCTCCTGGGAATCGGCGACGGGGCTGTCGAGGGAACCGGGTGGGAAGAACTCGGTGAAGCGGCGGGCGGCAAGGTGCTGGTGCGCGAGGCGGCGCATCGCGGTGAGGACGGGTTCGTACAGGGCCGTGCCGAGGACCGCCGCCTCGACCGTCGCATCCCGGGACCGGGTGGGCAGCAGGTCGAGGTCGAGCTCGGCGATGCCGAGCACGTGCCGTCCGTAGACGTCGATGCGCTCGTCGCTCATCGCCAGGCCGGCGGATTCGAGGGCGGCCAGGGCTCGCTCGAGCTGCGCGACGGCCGCGAACCGCGGGTCGTAGAGCTGGCCGAGCCGCTCGAGGACGCGCCGGGCACGCGGACAGTCGCGGGGTTCGGGCGCGTCGTCGTCGGGCGGGTAGGGCGGCAGCGCGGCGATGGCCCGGCCGAGGGCGACGAACAGCGACTCGTCGGTGCCGTCGAGGAGACGGACGATCTCGCGGATGCGCGGCAGCGGCAGCCCCTGGGCGGCGAGCGCACGGATCAGGGCGAGGCGGCGGACGTGCCGCTCGTCGTACCGGGCCTGGGTGGCGCTGGTCGCCTCGCCCGGCATCAGCAGGCCCTCGCGCAGGTAGTACTTCACGGTCGCCAACGGGACGCCGGTGCGGGCCACCAGTTCCGAGATCCGCATTGCCACCTCCTCTTGACATCGGATAGTACAACTATCCAGTATTGGATATTGCAACTATCCAATTGTCTGCGAGGAGGACCTCGTGCATCCCGTACTCGTCATCGCCCTCGGCGCCACCCTGCTCACCGTCGCCGGGATCGCCTTCGGCGGCACGTTCCTGCTGCGCGTCACCGGCGGGCGGGTGCCGGCCAACGAGCTGCAGAAGGCCTTCTTCCGGGCCGGTCACGCCCACGCCGGCGTCCTCTTCACCCTGGGATTGCTCGTGGCGGTGCTCACCGACGCGGTCGGCGCCTCACCCGGATGGGCCGCGGCCGGCGCGCTCGCCGTGCTCGGCTCGGCGATCCTGATCCCGGCCGGATTCTTCCTGTCCGTGCTCGGCCCCGACCCCCGGCGGCCGGGCGCGATGATCGCCTCGGTGTGGCTCGGCGCCGCCGCCCTCGTCGCCGGGGTGACGATCTCAGGCGTCGTGGTTCTCGGCGCCGGGATCGGCGCCCTGGCCTGACGCGCGAACCTGCTCGATCGCCGTCGAACGCGGATGCTCGGGCCCGGTGGTGATCGCCAGTCGGGGGGCGCGGTGCAGATGCTCGCGAGCGAAGGCCAGCGCCTGGGCCAGCGCCCGTGCCCGCGCGGACCGGGTACGCGCCCCCTGGGTGCTGACCTCCAGGACGACGTGCCCGGAGAAGTCGCTCTCGGCGAGGAGCCGGCACACCTGCTCACACGGCTGGCCCCCCTCGCCCGGGAGCAGATGTTCGTCCGTCGAAGCACCGTGGCCGTCCGCGAGGTGCAGATGGGCCAGACCAC
The DNA here is from genome assembly GCF_002887785.1 of Rhodococcus sp. ENV425. NCBI lineage: Bacteria > Bacillati > Actinomycetota > Actinomycetes > Mycobacteriales > Nocardiaceae > Rhodococcus > Rhodococcus sp. ENV425. The sequence goes on along the minus strand of NZ_PCZU01000139.1, from coordinate 1,012 downwards.
CGCCCATGCGCTCGGCGAGCGCCACCGCGTCCATCCCCGCCGTGGCGGTGTGCGAGAGGTCCAGCGTGTAGTGCGCGAAGCCGGTGTCGGTGGGATCGATCGACGGGCTGTAGGCCGACACCGCCCGGCCCGGCCCGCCCCGCTTGCGCATGCGCTGGGCGGTCCGGTCGCGGCCGCCGAAAAACACGTCGGCGCGCATCGGGTACATGTTCTCCACCGCGACGACCACGTGACTGCGGTCCTCGAGGTCCGCCACCTGATCCGCGAAGCCGTCCGCGTAGCGGCGCTGCCACCGGAACGGCGGATGCACCACCACCGACGTGGCACCGAACGATTCCGCCGCCCGCACCGACCGCTCGAGCTTCGCGGCCGGGTCCGAGCCCCACACGCGTTGCGAGATCAGCAGGCACGGCACGTGCACCGCCAGCACCGGTACGCCGTACTTGCGCACCAGCGCCTGCACCGCCCGCACGTCCTGGCTCACCGACTCGGCCCAGATCATCAGCTCCACGCCGTCGTAGCCGAGTTCGGCCGCATAGCGGAAGGCCGCCTCGGTGTTCTCCGGATACACCGAGGCGGTCGACAACCCGACCAGGATCTCTCGCGAAAGGACGCTCATGACGACGTGCGGATCAGCCGGTGGGCAGCAGGAACAACAGCGGACCGAACGTCACGAAGGCGCCCACGGCGAGAGCGATGAGCTGGCTCGTGATGTCGTCGGTGCGGCGGAGGATGCGCACCATCGCCACCAGGCCGACAATGACCAGAAGTGCGAGCGCGAACGCCACCCACGGCAACGCGTCCCACAACTGTTCGAAGCCCTTGAACAGCAGCGCGCCCGCGATGATCGCGACGACGCCCTCGCCGATCAGCCGCACCCACTGACCGATCGCGCCGCGCGGCTCACCGGTGTCGGACGGGGCCTCGTCCGGCTCAGCCGCGGCCGGGGTCTCCGCCGGGGCGGCAGTGCCGCGGCGACGGCGTGACCGCGCGGACCGCTCCTCCGGCTTCT
>NZ_PCZU01000138.1:4004-12679 GCF_002887785.1 Rhodococcus sp. ENV425 | reverse complement strand
CGGCGTGACTGACCTGCAGCACGACGACCGTCACGGTCGCGCCCGGATCGTCCGGGTCGGACACCGCGACGAAGACGTGCAGGCACCACGCGCGCCGCCGGACGTCCAGCGGGTCCGCGCACAGGTCCGCGATGGCGTCGATGCACGCGGTGAACGAGCCGCCGGCCCACTCGTGGTACTCGATGCGCTCCTCGGGCGGCAGCTGCGCCCGCACCCAGTACGGATAGTCCAGCCGGCCGGGCGCCTCGACGATCCGCCGGTCCAGCACGGTCAGCAGATGCGCCCGGGAGCGCAGGTGAGCGGACGCGTCCTCGGGGCCGCGGATCGCACCGTCCCGCTCGTCGAACACGACGAAGGCGGACCAGTCGGTCGGCCGGTCCGATTTCGACTCGTGATAGTTCGCGGCGTCCGCCCAGGTCAGGCGCGCGTGTCGCCACTGACGTATCGACACACCGGGAATTGTCCCCGATCCGGGCGGGGCCCGGACCGGAACGGCCCTAGCCGCGAGTGCGCTCGAGCACCTCGCGGGCCCGCTCGGCGTCGCGGTGCATCGCCGAGATGAGCGCCTCCACCGATTCGAACCGCTCCATGCCGCGCAGCCGCTCGACGAAGTCGACCGCGACGTGCTGGCCGTACAGGTCGGCCTCCTCGTCGAGGACGAACGCCTCCACGGTGCGGGTGCGCCCGGAGAAGGTCGGATTGGTGCCCACCGACACCGCCGCGAGGTACCGCTCCCCCGGCGTGACGGTGCCGAGCCCCCCGGTGCCCGGGCCGAGGACGGTGAACCAGCAGGCGTAGACGCCGTCCGCGGGGATGGCCGAGTACATGGGCGGCGCGACGTTCGCGGTGGGGAAGCCGAGATCGCGGCCGCGGCCGTCCCCGTGCACCACGACGCCCTCGACGCGGTGCGGGCGGCCCAGCGCGTCGGCCGCGGCGGCGACGTCGCCGGCGTCGACGCACGAGCGGATGTAGGTGGAGGAGAACGTCACCGCATGTTCGCTGAGCAAGGTCAGGCCCTGCACGGCGAAGCCGAAGCGCTCGCCGATGGTGCGCAGCAGGTCGACGTTGCCGGCGGCCTTCTTGCCGAAGGTGAAGTTCTCGCCCACGACGACCTCGGCGACGTGGAGCCGCTCGACGAGGATCTCGTGGGCGTACCGCTCCGGGGACAGCTTCATGAACTCGGGGGTGAACGGCATGACGCAGAAGACGTCGATGCCGAGCTCCTCGGCCAGTTCTGCCCGCCGCGCGAGGGTCGTGAGCTGCGCCGGGTGACTGCCCGGCCGCACGACCTCCATCGGGTGCGGGTCGAACGTCATCAGGACACTGGCTGTGCCGCGCTCCTTCGCCGACTTCACTGCCCGCGCGATCAGCTGCTGGTGCCCGCGGTGCACACCGTCGAACACCCCGATCGTCAGGACACAACGACCCCAATCCGCGGGAATTTCGTCGAGACCTCGCCATCTCTGCACAAGCGCAGCCTACGACCCGGCGGCCGGACGGTCATCTCCGGCTCGCCCGGGGCGTCGCATGGACAACGCCGACAGCACACCGCCATAATTTCGGTATGCCGAACATTTTCGTTGGACTCCGCAAAATCGCCGTGGCGTTCGCGGCCACGGCGATCCTGGCGGGCTGCAGCTCGGCGCAGAGTTCCGACGACGACCGCCCCCTGGTGCTGACCACCTTCACGGTGCTCGCGGACATGGCTCGCAACGTCGCCGGGGAACACCTGCGGGTCGAGTCGATCACCAAGGTCGGGGCCGAGGTCCACGGCTACGAGCCCACTCCGGGCGACCTCCGCTACGCCACCCGGGCCGACCTCGTCCTCGACAACGGCCTGGGCCTCGAGCGCTGGTTCGAACAGTTCCTCGCCGACACCGACGCCGCCCACGCCGTCCTCAGCGAGGGCGTGCCGCCGCTGCCGATCGGCGAGGACGCCTACGCGGGGCGGCACAACCCGCACGCGTGGATGTCCCCGTTGGCGGCCCAGACGTACGTCGACAACATCGCCGCCGCGTTCGCCGAGCTCGACCCCGAGCACGCCTCCGACTACGCCGCCAACGCCGCGGCGTACCGCGCCGAACTGCAGGCGGTGCACGAACAGCTCGTCGCCGACCTGGCCGTGCTGCCGCCGAATCACCGAGCGCTGGTCACCTGCGAGGGCGCCTTCAGCTACCTGGCCCGCGACGCCGGCCTGAGCGAGGCGTACCTGTGGGCGGTCAACGCCGACCAGCAGGGCACCCCCCAGCAGATCGCCCGTACGGTCGACTTCGTCCGGGCCAACGCCGTGCCCGCCGTGTTCTGTGAGTCCACCGTCTCGGACAAGGCCCAGCGGCAGGTCGCCGAGGACACCGGTGCCCGGTTCGGCGGAACCCTGTACGTCGACTCGCTCTCCGAGCCGGACGGCCCCGTGCCGACCTACCTCGAGCTGCTCCGGCACGACGTCCGCACCATCACCGAAGGGCTGCGCCCATGACCGCGACACCCCCCGCACTGGCCGTCTCCCGCCTGAGCGTGCACTACCGCACCGTCACCGCGCTCGACGGCGTCGACCTGACCCTCGCCACCGGCCGGGTGTGCGGGCTCGTCGGCACCAACGGCTCGGGCAAGTCGACCCTCTTCAAGGCGATCATGGGCATCGTGCGGCCGAGCGCCGGCACCGTGTCCATCGGCGGCGCCGACACCGTCACCGCCCGCAAGGCCGGAGCCGTCGCGTACGTGCCGCAGAGCGAGGCCGTCGACTGGGACTTCCCCATCAGCGTGGGCGAAGTCGTGATGACGGGCCGCTACGGCCACCAGAACTGGCTGCGCCGGCCGCGGCCTGCCGACCACGCCGCGGTCCGGGCCGCGCTCGAACGCGTCGACATGGCCGGCTACGAGCAGCGGCAGATCGGGCAGCTCTCGGGCGGTCAGCGCAAGCGGGTCTTCGTCGCCCGCGCCATCGCCCAGGGCGCTCCCCTGTTGCTGCTCGACGAGCCGTTCGCCGGGGTGGACAAGCGCACCGAGGCGGCGCTGACCGGCGTGATCCGGGACCTCGCCGGCTCCGGGCACACGGTCCTCGTCGCCACCCACGACCTCGCCGGGCTGTCGACGCTGTGCGACGAGGCCGCGCTGCTGCAGCGTCGCATCCTCGTGCACGGCGCCCCGGAGGAGGTGCTCCGGCCGGAGAACCTCGCCCGCGCCTTCGGCGTCGACCCGCTGGTGCCGACCCCTTACGTTCCCCAGGAGGCGCGGTGAACCTCGTCGAACTGATCGTCGAACCGCTGCAGTACGGCTTCATGCAGCGTGCGCTCGTCGTCGCGGTGGCCGCCACGGTCGTGTGTGCCCTGCTCAGCTGCTGGCTCGTCCTCATCGGCTGGTCGCTGATGGGCGACGCCGTCTCCCACGCCGTGCTGCCGGGGGTGGTGCTGGCCTACCTGGTGGGGGCACCGTTCGCCCTGGGCGCGTTGCTGTTCGCCGGGGCCGCCGTCGCCCTGATCGGGCTCGTGCGCAGCACCACCAAGGTCAAGGAGGACGCCGCGATCGGCGTGGTGTTCACGACGCTGTTCGCCCTCGGCGTCGTCCTGATCTCCAAGAACCCGAGCCAGGTGGACCTGCACCACGTGCTCTTCGGCAACCTGCTGGGCCTGGCCACCGAGGACATGTGGCAGGTCACCGCCCTCGCGGTGGTGGTGCTCGTCGTGCTGATCGCCAAGCGCCGCGACCTGACCCTGTTCGCGTTCGACCGGGGGCAGGCCCACGCCCTCGGGATCTCCCCGGCCCGGCTGTCCGCCCTGTTGCTCGCTCTCCTCGCGGTCACCATCGTCGCCGCCATCCAGGCCGTCGGGGTGATCCTCGTCGTGGCGATGCTGATCATCCCCGGTGCGACGGCGTACCTGCTCACCGAACGGCTGTCGCGGATGCTGGTGCTCGCCCCCACCCTGGCCGCGCTGACATCGGCGGCCGGGGTGTACGTCAGCTACTACACCGACGCCTCCACCGGCGGTGTCGTCGTCCTGGCGCAGGCCGTCGTGTTCACGGTGGCCTACCTCTTCTCGCCGCACCAGGGACTGATCACCGGGGCGCTGCGGCGGCGGGCACGGCTGCGCGACGCGGATGAATCCGCGGTGAGACTTGCCTAAGCTGTCCCCGTGGGCGAGAGAAGCGGGACGACCGAGGTGGCGACGGCGGACACGCTGACGCCGGTCGCGCAGGACTACCTCAAGATCATCTGGACCGTGCGGGAATGGTCGGGGGAGAAGGTCTCGACGAAGCTGCTCGCGGAGAAGCTCGGAGTGTCGGCGTCGACCGTCTCCGAGGCCGTCCGCAAGCTCGCCGATCAGGGCCTCGTCGACCACGCCCGCTACGGCGCGATCTCCCTCACGGACTCCGGGCGCGCCGCCGCCGTGGCCATGGTCCGCAAGCACCGTCTGCTCGAGACGTATCTGGTCCAGGAACTCGGCTACGGCTGGGACGAGGTGCACGACGAGGCCGAGGTCCTCGAGCACGCCGTCTCCGACCGGCTCGTCGCCGCCATCGACGCCAAGCTCGGCCATCCCGAGCGGGACCCGCACGGCGACCCGATTCCGGCGGACGACGGCACGATCCCCACTCCCCCGGCCCGGCAGCTCAGCGCGTTCGTCGACGGCGAGCACGGCCGCGTCGCCCGCATCTCGGACGCGGACCCGGCGATGCTGCGCTACTTCGACGACGTGGGCATAGCCCTCGACACCGACATCCGGGTCGTCGAACGCCGCGACTTCGCGGGCACCGTCTCGGTCCGCATCGGCGGCGACGGCGGCACGACGGTCGACCTCGGGCATCCCGCGGCCGACGCGATCTGGCTGGTGTAGGCGGCCGCGGCGCCGGTGTGTCCTTCGGGCGGCGGGAGCAGCCCGAAGGACACACCGCTACATGGTGGCCGGGCGCACGACGAACACTGCCGAGGCCCGCTTGCCCTTCTCCTGCAGCAGCGCCGCGGCCCGGCCGGACGGGTCGATCGCCGCGTACACGCCGGGAATCCCCACCGGATCCAGCCACCGGCCGTTCGCCAGCAGTTCTGCCTCCGCCGCGGTGACGTCGCGGCACGGGAACGCGGTGCGGACGGCTGCATCGATGTCCAGGCTCACGGCCGGGCTCTCCTCGAGCTGGGCGAGCGTGCGGGCGTGCTCGAGCCCGAACGGGCCGACCCGGGTGCGCCGCAGCGCCGTCAGGTGCGCGCCGACGCCCAGGGCGGCCCCCAGATCCCGGGCCAGCGCCCGGATGTAGGTGCCGGACGAGCACTCCACCTCGACGTCGAGATCGACGAACCCGTCCGAGGTGGTCCGCCGGGACAGCACCTCGAACCGCGAGACCGTGACCGGCCGGGCCGCGAGCTCGACGGTCTCCCCCTCGCGCATCCGGGCGTAGGCGCGCTTGCCGTCGATCTTGATCGCGCTGACGCTGGCGGGCACCTGGGAGATCTCCCCCGTGAGCGCGGCGACGGCCGCCGCGATCGCCTCGTCCGCGACGGCGGAGGCGTCGGTGGTCGCGAGCACCTCACCCTCGGCGTCGTCGGTGACGGTGCTCTGCCCGAGCCGGATCGTCGCCGAATACGCCTTGGTGGTGAGGGCGAGCAGGCCCAGCATCTTCGTCGCGCGCTCCACCCCGAGCACGAGGACGCCCGTCGCCATCGGGTCGAGGGTGCCGGCATGACCGACCTTGCGGGTGCCGAGCAGCCGCCGGCAGCGGGCCACCACGTCGTGGCTGGTCATACCCGGGTCCTTGTCGACGACGAGCAGGCCGGCACGGGCAAGGGCGGGGTTCTCGGAGGCAGACACGGGGCCCGATTCTGCCACCTGCCGCGGCGGCCCCGGTGTCAGTGCACGACGATCGCGGTGAGCACCAGCCCGTCGGCGATCAACCACCGCCCGTCGAACGCCGACAGCGGCGCACCGTCGCGGGTGTCGCCGGGTACGAGCAGGTCGGAACGGAACGTGCCCGACGCGGCCGCGCCCGGTACGGCGGCCGCGCCGTCGCGCTCGAACGTGATGTGGGCGTCCTCGAAGCCCAGCCAGCGCCCGGTGAGCGGGAACCACGCCTTGTAGGTGGCCTCCTTGGCACAGAAGAGCAGGCGGTCCCAGTGCAGGCTCGGCTCGGTGCCGGCGAGCCAGGTGCGCTCCTGCGGCAGGGACACCGCCTCGAGCACCCCGTCGGGCAGGGGACCGTGCGGCTCCGCGTCGATCCCCAGCGACCGCACCTGCAGCGCGTAGGCCAGGACGGCGCCGCGGTAACCGTCGCAGTGGGTGAGGCTGCCGACGACTCCCCGCGGCCATACGGGCGCCCCCTTGTCGCCCTTGAGCACCGGCCCGGGCTCCATCCCGAGCTGCCGCATGGCGAGCCGCGCGCAGTGCCGCGCCCCCGCGAACTCCCGTCGCCGCTTGTCCACCGCACGGGCGACGAGCGCCTCCTCCTGCGGGTGCGGCCGCAGGCCGGGCGGGTCCTCGAACAACTCCGCGGCGGCGATGCCGTCGGGCAGGATCCGGGTGATCAGCCCGGTGCGGGTCGAGGTCGTCGGGTCGGTCATCGCAGCTCCCCAGTGCGCGTGTTCTGTGCAGCGCGCTCAGCGCGCATCTTCTCGACTTCGGCTTCCATCTCGGGGGTCACCCGGAAGTGCCCGCCCCACTTGTTCAGCGATCCCGGCGGATACTCCGGCACCGGCAGGATCTGGCGCAGCAGCGGCTCGGGCAGACCCCGGCGCTGCCATTCCCGTGGGTAGCCGAGGGAGACCTCCTCGAAGCGGACGCCGTCGTAGTACGTGGTGCGCGGGATGTGCAGGTGTCCGTACACGGCGCACAACGCGCGGTAGCGCAGGTGCCAATCGGCGGTCTCGGTGGTGCCACACCAGAGGGAGAACTCCGGGTAGAACAGCATCCGGGTGGGTTCGCGGACCAGTGGGAAGTGGTTGATCAGCACCGTCGGCAGCGCCGGGTCGAGGGCGTCGAGGCGCTTGCGGGTGTCGTCGAGCCGCACGCGGCACCACACGTCGCGGGTGACGTACGGGTCGGGTGAGAGGAGGAACTCGTCGGTGGCGACGACGTTGCGTTCGCGGGCGAGCGCCAGGCCCTCGGCCTTCGTCGTGGTGCCCTCGGGCAGGAACGAGTAGTCGTAGAGCAGGAACATCGGCACGAGCGTCACCGGCCCACCCTCCCCGTGCCACACGGGATACGGGTCCTCCGGGGTGAGCACGTCGAGTTCGCGGCACATCGTCACGAGGTAGTCGTACCGGGCGGCGCCGTGCATCTGCACCGGGTCCTTGGCGGTGGTCCACAGCTCGTGGTTGCCGGGAACCCAGATCACCTTGGCGAAACGGCTGCGCAGCAGCGACAGCGCCCAGCGGATGTCGTCGGACTTCTCGGCGACGTCGCCGGCGACGATCAACCAGTCGTCCGGGGATTCGGGGTGCAGATCCTCGGTGACGGGGCGATTGCCTCGATGCCCGACGTGGATGTCGCTGACCGCCCAGAGTTTCCCCGTCACCGGTCCTGCCCTTCTGTCTCGTCCCGTACCGTCTCGCGCCGGATCTGCCGGTCCGCACCGGCGACGGCCCACCGCCCCGACCGGGTCCGCCAGACCACGGCCGCCATGCGGAACACGATGAACACCGTAAGCCCCGTCCAGATACCCGCGAGCCCCCAGCCCCACACCAGCGAGCACCAGACGACGGGCAGGAAGCCGAACAGCGCGGACGCGAGCGTGGCGGTGCGCAGGAAGGCGGCGTCACCGGCGCCGAGCAGCACCCCGTCGAGCGCGAACACCACTCCGGCGGCGGGCATGAGCGCGACGAAGAACCACCAGGCGACGTCGATCTGCTCGAGGACCGCCGGGTCGTCGGTGAACAGCGCCGGGATCACGTCGCCGCCGAGCAGGAACGCCAGGGCCAGGCCGGTGGCGAACACCGTGGACCAGGCGGTGATCCGCCAGGCCAGGCGCTTCGCGCCGGACCGGGCCCCCGCCCCGAGCGCCGCACCCACCAGGGCCTGCGCGGCGACGGCGAGCGAGTCGAGGGTGAGCGCGACGAAGTTCCACAGCTGCAGCACCACCTGGTGCGCCGCGACGGCCGCGGCACCGAAGCGGGCCGCCACCGCGGCCGCGGACAGGAAGCACGCCTGGAAGGCGAGGCTGCGGGCGATCAGATCGCGGCCGAGGCGCAACTGCGCCACGATCACCGCGCGACGAGGCCGCAGCGGCACACCGGCCCGGAGCAGTGCCCCGACGAACAGGGCCGCGGAGACACCCTGTCCGGCGACGTTGGCGACGGCGGAACCGGCGAGTTCCCAGCGGGGGGCGCCGAGCAGGCCGTGCACGAGCACCGGGCACAGCACCGCCGAGAGCGCGAGGCCGGCGAGCACGTACCGCAGCGGGCGGGCGGTGTCCTGCACGCCTCGCATCCAGCCGTTGCCGGCGAGCCCGACGAGGATCAGCGGTGCGCCGAACAGGGCGACCCGCAGCCACGACACCGCGGCGTCGGCGATCTCCGGGTCCCCGGCGATCAGCGCGGCCACCGGTTCCGCCAGTACCTGCCCGACGAGCAGGATCGCGGTGCCGACACCGAGCGCGAGCCAGGTGGCCTGCACACCCTCGGCGACGGCGGCGTCGCGCCGGCCGGCGCCGTGGAGGCGGGCGGCGCGGGCCGTGGTCCCGTAGGACAGGAAGGT
>NZ_PCZU01000138.1:0-3956 GCF_002887785.1 Rhodococcus sp. ENV425 | reverse complement strand
AGGCCCGCGAGCGCGAGCGCGCCGAGCCGGCCGACGACGGCGATGTCGAACAGGAGGTACAGCGGCTCGGCGGCGAGCACCCCGAGGGCCGGCACCGCGAGCCCGAGGATGCGCCGGGCGGTGGCCTCGGGGACGACGTGCGGGGGCGCGTCCGGTTCCGGGCCGGCGGTGTCCCGCGGTTGCGGCGCCGGCACCGTCAGTCCAGGGCCGCGCGCAGCGCCGTGACGACCCGGTCGCGGTCGCCGTACGCGGTGTATCCGGATGCGAACCGATGCCCACCTCCGCCGAGGGCGGTGGCGGCGACGGAGACGTCGACGGCGTTCTTCGAGCGCAGCGATACCGTCCACACGTCCGGGCCGCACTCCTTGAACACGGCGGCGACCTCCGCTTCGGCGGTGGTCCGGACGATGTCGATGACGCTTTCGACCTCCTCGGCGCCGAGGTGCACCGAATCGGCGCGCAGCACCGTCGCGTGGACGAGTCCGCGTCCGCCGGCGGCGTCGGGAACGAGCGTCGCCGACGCGAGCACCCGCGACAGCATCGGCAGCCACCCGAAGGGGTGCGTGTCGAGGAGCCGTCGCGTGATGGCGGCCCCGTCGATGCCGGTGGCCAGCAGGCGCTCGGCCAGACGGTGTCCCCCGGCGCGTCCCCACCGGAACGAGCCGGTGTCGGTGACCAGCCCCGCGTACAGGCAGTGGGCGAGGTCCGCGTCGATCTCCACGCCCCACTCGTCGAACAGCTCGGCGAGCACGGCGGTGGTGGATTCGGCGGCCTCGTCGATCAGATTGTGGGTGCCGAACCGGGTGTTGGAGCGGTGGTGGTCGATCACCAGGGTGTGCTTCGCGCCTGCCAGCCGGTCCGCGAGATGCCCGAGCCGGCCGGCCGTGCCGCAGTCCACGGTGACGAGCAGGTCGACCTCGCGGCGCACCTGCCCGGCGGGCACCCGCAGGTGCCCGCCGGGCAGGTCGCGCATCGACGCCGGGACGGCGGCCGGCGACGCGAACGCCACCTGCACCGGAATGCCGCGCCGCTCGAGCACCGTGCCGAGTGCCAGGCCGCTGGCGAAGGTGTCGGCGTCGGGCTGGACGTGGCAGAGGATCGTCACCGAGGTGGCGTCCTCGAGGAGCGCGACGGCGTCGCGCAGATCGACCGCCGTGGCGGCCTGGATCGACTCGGCCATCGGTGCGCTACAGGTCGTCACCGTCGTCGGGACGCACCCGTGGTTCCTTGTACGGATCCGGCTCACCGGCGGGAGCGGCGCCCTCGCGGGCCTTGGCGAGTTCCTCGTCGGCGGCCCGTGCCCGTTCGAGGAGTTCCTCCATGTGCCGGGCGGTGTCCGGCACGGTGTCGGTGACGAAGGTCAGGGTGGGGGTGAACCGCACCCCGGTGCCCGCCCCGACCTTCGAGCGCAGCACGCCCTTGGCCTTCTCCAGGCCTGCGGCGGCCGCGGCCAGGTCGGGTTCGGTGTCCAGGTCCTCGCCGCGGACCGTGTAGTAGACGGTGGCGTCGTGCAGATCTGCGGTGACCTTCGCATCGGTCACGGTGACGAACGCCAGCCGCGGATCCTTGATCTCGTGATCGATGGCCGTGGCGACGATCGTGGCGATGCGCTTGGCCAGTCGACGTGCCCGTGCTGGATCGGCCATGTCAGTCGGTTCCTCTCCCCGGCCGCCGGCGGCGACCACATGTTTGTTCCACCGGTCCGGTCAGTCCTCCGGACCGAAAATTCTTCGCCGCACGGAGAGCAGCTGCAACTCCGGGCGGCCGGCGACGAGCCGCTCGCACGTGTCGAGCACCTCGTTGAGATAGGGCACCGCCGATGCGGCCACCGCCACGCCGATCTCGGCGCGACGGTAGAGGTCCTGGTCGCCGGTCTCGGCGGCGCTGACCGCCATCCGCCGCAGCTCGGCGAGGACGGGCCGGATCACGGACCGCTTCTGCTTGAGCGAGCGCACGTCACCGAGCAGGACGTCCAGTTCCAGTGCCCCGAGATACATCCACCCTCCGGTGTCGTCCGGTGCCGGTCCTCCGGCACGCCGACGGCGGCGGGCGATCATCTCGCCCACCGCCGCCGACGAGGCCGTCGGTTGTGTCCGGCTGCGTCAGTCGCGCGGCTTCTCGCGCAGCTCGTACGCCTCGATCACGTCACCGATCTTGATGTCGGAGTAGGTGACCGTCAGACCGCACTCGAAGCCTTCCCGCACCTCGGTCACATCGTCCTTCTCGCGCCGCAGCGACGAGATGGTGACCGTCTCGGCGACCACGTTGTTGTCGCGGAGCAGACGGGCCTTCGCATTGCGCTTGACGACACCCGACTGGACCATGCAGCCCGCGATGTTGCCGACCTTGGACGACTTGAAGATCGCCCGGATCTCGGCGCGGCCGAGCTCGACCTCCTCGTAGATCGGCTTGAGCATGCCCTTGAGGGCCTTCTCCACCTCGTCGATCGCCTGGTAGATGATCGAGTAGTAGCGGATGTCGACGCCCTCGCGGTTGGCGAGCTCGGTGGCCTTGCCCTCGGCGCGGACGTTGAAGCCGATGATCACGGCGTTCGACGCGGCGGCCAGGTTGACGTTGGTCTCGGTGACACCACCGACACCGCGGTCGATGACCCGCAGGCGCACCTCGTCGCCGACCTCGATGCCCATGAGGGCCTCCTCGAGGGCTTCGACCGTACCGGCGTTGTCGCCCTTGAGGATGAGGTTGAGCTCGTTGTGCTCCTTGAGCGCGGCATCGAGGTCCTCGAGGCTGATCCGCTTGCGGCTCTTGGCGGCCAGCGCGTTGCGCTTGCGCGCATTGCGGCGGTCCGCGATCTGCCGTGCGATGCGGTCCTCCTCGACGACGACGAGGTTGTCACCGGCGCCGGGCACCGACGTGAAGCCGATGACCTGGACCGGACGCGACGGGAACGCCTCGAGGACGTCGTCGCCGTGCTCGTCCACCATTCGGCGGACACGGCCGTACGCGTCGCCCGCGACGATCGAGTCGCCCACGCGCAGCGTGCCGCGCTGGACCAGGACGGTGGCCACGGGGCCGCGGCCGCGGTCGAGGTGCGCCTCGATCGCGACGCCCTGCGCCTCCATGTCCGGGTTGGCCCGCAGGTCGAGGGACGCGTCCGCGGTGAGCAGCACGGCCTCGAGCAGCTGGTCGATGTTCAGGCCCTGCTTCGCCGAGATGTCGACGAACATGGTGTCGCCGCCGTACTCCTCGGTGACCAGTCCGTACTCGGTGAGCTGCTGGCGGATCTTCTGGGGGTTCGCACCCTCCTTGTCGATCTTGTTCACCGCGACCACGATCGGCACGTCCGCAGCCTGCGCGTGGTTGATCGCCTCCACCGTCTGCGGCATGACGCCGTCGTCGGCCGCGACCACGAGGATCGCGATGTCGGTCGACTTCGCGCCGCGGGCACGCATGGCGGTGAACGCCTCGTGACCCGGGGTGTCGATGAAGGTGATCAGCCGGTCTTCGCCGTTGAGGTGGGTCATCACCTGGTAGGCGCCGATGTGCTGGGTGATGCCGCCGGCCTCGCCCTCGCGGACGTTGGCCTTGCGGATCGTGTCGAGCAGGCGGGTCTTGCCGTGGTCGACGTGACCCATGACGGTCACCACCGGCGGACGCTGCACGAGGTCTTCCTCGGTGCCCTCGTCCTCGCCGTAGGTGATGTCGAACGACTCGAGCAGCTCGCGGTCCTCGTCCTCGGGGCTGACGACCTGAACGTTGTAGTTCATCTCCGAGCCGAGCAGCTCGAGGGTCTCGTCGTTCACCGACTGAGTGGCCGTGACCATCTCACCGAGGTTGAACAGCGCCTGGACCAGGGCCGACGGGTTCGCGTCGATCTTCTCCGCGAAGTCGGACAGCGACGCGCCACGGGCGAGACGGATGGTCTCGCCGTTGCCGCGCGGCAGCCGCACACCACCGACCGACGGTGCCTGCATCGAATCGTATTCCTGCCGCTT
>NZ_PCZU01000137.1:3437-11823 GCF_002887785.1 Rhodococcus sp. ENV425 | reverse complement strand
GGCGACGAGGCACGCGGCGGCGCCGAGCAGCAGTCCGGCCCGGCCGCCCCACTGTTCGCTGACCCACCCGGCGATCGGGCCGCCGATCGCGGTGGAGCCGAGGAAGGCCACCGCGAACAGCGCCATCACGCGCCCGCGCATGCCGGGGGCCGCGGCGAGCTGCAGGGAGCTGTTGGTGGTGGCGGTGAACGCGACGCTGAGGACGCCGACCAGCACCATCGCGGCGAGCATGAGCTCGAGCGTGGGCGCCACCGCGGCCGCGAGCAGCACCACGCCGAACACCGCGGAGGTGGCCACCACGGCGGTCGTGCCGGTGCGACCCCACGTGGCGACGGCGAGCCCGCCCACGACGGCGCCGGCGCCCATCGCGGCGGTGAGGAAGCCGTAGGTCTCGGCGCCGGCACCGAAGGTCTGCTGCGCGACCACGGGCAGCACCACCTGGAACTCGTACGCCAGGCAGCCCACCAGGGCCATCGTCAGCAGCGGCACCGCGAGTGCCGGGGTCTGCCGCACGTGCGCGAGCCCCTCGCGGAGCTGGCCGCGGGCGCGGGCGGCGGGTGGCGACGGGCGCAGCAGGGACAGGTCCAGGCTCGCCAGGGAGGCGACGACGGCGACGAAGCTGAGCGCGTTGAGCAGGAAGCACACGCCGAGACCGCCGACGGCGATGATCAGGCCCGCGACGGCCGGGCCGATCAGGCGCGCGACGGACGCCAGCACCGACTGCAGGCTCACGGCATTGCGCAGGTCCTCCGGTCCGACGAGTTCGAGCATGAACGACTGGCGGGCGGGGTTCTCGAAGCACTGGTTGAGTCCGAGCACCACGGCGAGGACGTACACGTGCCACAGCTGGACGGCACCGGTGACGGTGAGCAGGCCCAGGATCAGGGCCTGCACACCCATCGCGGACTGCAGGCCGATCATGAGCCGGCGCTTGTCGACGCGGTCGGCGACCACCCCGCCGTAGGGGCCGAGCAGCAGCATCGGCACGGTCTGCAGGGCCAGGACGAGGCCGATCGCGGTGCCGGAGCCGGTGAGCTCGAGCACCAGCCACGACTGGGCGACCGTCTGCATCCACGTGCCGATCAGGGAGACCGCCTGGCCGCTGATGTAGCGCCGGAAGTTGGCGCCGCGGAAGGCGGCGAAGGTCTGGCCGCGCAGGTCGGTGAGGACGGTCATCGGCGCTCCTCCGCGGAGCGACGGCACATCTGCTCGGCGAGCGCTTCGAGCGCCGGCAGGGCGTCGTGCAGGGCGTGGAGCCGCTCGGGGGACAGTTCCGCGAGGTGCTCGGTGAACACTGCGGTGCGCATGCGACGCAGGTCGGCGAACGTACGGGCACCGGCCTCGGTGATGTGGGCGCGGACGACGCGCTTGTCGTCCGGGTCCGGGGAACGGGTCAGGAGTCCGGCGTCCTCGAGCTTGCCGAGCATCCGCGAGAGCATCGTCGGATTGAGGCCCTCGATCTCGGCGAGCTCGCGCACGCCGACGGTCTCGCGCCGGGCGACGGTGGCGAGGATCGAGAACTGGGACCGGGTGAGTCCACCTGCGCCGGCGGTGCGGCGGTCGACGCGGCGCGCGATGCGGCCGAGCGCCACGCGCAGGCGGTTGACGTCTTCCTCGTCGAAGCGGTCGTGTGCGGTCGTGATGCCCACCTCCATTTACTTGCCTATCGGCAAGCATACTCTTGGGGAGGCGGACGCGGAGGCACCCGCGCGGTGCTCTACCGCTCGGCGGGTTCCTCGACGGCGACGGGGACCCGTGCGACCTCGGTCCGGCGGCGCAGCAGCGCCCGGCCGGTCACGACGGCGAGCGCGACGGCGAGGGTCACCCCGCCCGCGACCGGGCCGGCGGGCGTGCCGGGGGCCAGGCCTTCGCCGAGCATCCAGGCGCCGAACCCGAAGAACAGCGCCGCCGCCGCCAGCCGGATCGCGTTCTCGGGCAGGTGCTTGCCGAGGACGGCGCCGACGACGATGGCCAGCGCGTCGGCGGCGACCATGCCGATCGTCGAGCCGACCCACACGCCGGCCCAGTCGTTGTCCGCGGCCAGGGCGATGGTGGCGAGCATGGTCTTGTCGCCGAGTTCGGCGAGGAAGAAGGCCGACAGGACGGCGAGGAAGGCCGAACGGGTGACGCGGGCGGCCTTGCCCTGCTCGTCCTCGTCGAGGGAGTCGCCGCGCAGCGTCCACAGGCCGAAGAACAGGAAGGCCAGGCCGCCGACGATCGCCATTGCCGAGGTGGGGATCGCGAGGCCCAGGTAGTGGCCCACGGCGACGGACACGAGGTGCACCGCGGTCGTGGCCGCGAGGATGCCGGACAGGACCACCCACCAGCGGTAGCGCAAGGCGAACGTCATCGCCATGAGCTGCGACTTGTCGCCGAGTTCGGCGACGAACACGACGGCGAAACTCAGGACCAGGGCGGACCACATACCGGGGGTTCCTCCTCCTCGCGTGTCGGTGTGGAGGAGGTGGGGACCTTCCTCCGGCCGGGCGACGCGGGTGCGTCGCGGCCGAAGGTCTCGCCCACCGGTGCGGAATCCGGTTCGCCGGGCCGGGCTGAACGCCAGTATGTCGACCGGGCGATTGTGGGCTACTCCCCTTCGCTTAGGCAACCATAACGTGGGCTGCACGAAAAGGCAAAGGCGGCAATAAGTTTGGAAACCCGAACTTCGAGGTGCGGGTTCCGGTCAGGCGGCGAGCAGCATGGCCAGAACCGCGGTGTCGGGATCGCTGTTGGGATCGACTCCGACCCGGCTGACCAGCGACGTCACCGTCCCGTCGGCCTCCGCCTCCACCCACGCGGCCCGGTGCTCGAGGCCCAGGTGCGGCAGCCCCGGCAGCAGCACGCACCCCGACGCCGCGCCCGTGCACTCCGGCAGCGACGGCCGCGTCTCCGACGGCGGGTGCAGCATGATCAGGGCGGGCGGCTGGTGCGCAGCGAACCGGCCCGGTTCCACCGCCTCGTCGCCGATCACCGGACCCTCCGCGAGCACCAGGCCCACCGTGCCCGGCGCGGGGTCGTCGGGCAGTTCCTCCCGTACCCCGAACACCGTCGACGTGGTCAGCAGGCCGGGCAGCGACGCCACCCGCACCGTCACCGCGAGCAGCTGCGCCCATTCCCGCGTGCTCTCCGGCCACCGCCCCGAAACCACGAATCCCCGCAGGGATCCTCCGGTGTGGAAGGCGGCGAGGCCGATCTGTTCGTTCCCACTCATCCCGCTACCTCCTCGGTGTGACGACAGTCGATGACCGATACACGCCGTTGGGTAGGTGAAGAATGACCGTTTCGTCCGCTGGCACACAAGAGCCCCCGAGTGCCAGCCCCGTCGCGCGCCCCTCCGGAACCCGCGAAGGGGATGCCGGAATCCGGCATCCCCTTCGCGAAGTGCGACGCGACTAGACCAGCAGACCGGCGGTCTGGGTGCGGGCGCGGTCGAAGCGGGCCTGCACGTCCGCCCAGTTCACGATGTTCCAGAAGGCCTTGACGTAGTCGGCCTTGACGTTCTGGTACTGCAGGTAGAAGGCGTGCTCCCACATGTCGAGCATGAGCAGCGGGGTCAGGCCGATCGGGATGTTGCCCTGCTGGTCGTACAGCTGGACGATGATCAGCCGCTGGCCGATGGAGTCCCAGGCCAGGATGGACCAGCCGGAGCCCTGGATCGAGTTCGCGTTCGCCGAGAAGTGGTCGCGGAACGCGTCGAACGAACCGAACGCATCGTCGATCGCGGCACCGAGCTCGCCGTCCGGCTTGTCGCCACCCTCCGGCGACAGGTTCTTCCAGAAGACGGAGTGGTTGGTGTGGCCACCGAGGTGGAAGGCCAGGTCCTTCTCCAGCTTGGTGGCCTGCGCCGCCATCGTGCCGTTCTCCCGCGCCTCCGCCATCTTCTCGAGGGCGGTGTTGGCGCCGGCAACGTAGGTCGCGTGATGCTTGCTGTGGTGCAGCTCCATGATCTTCGCCGAGATGTGCGGCTCGAGCGCGGCGTAGTCGTAGGGCAGGTCCGGAAGCGTGTACTCAGCCACGAAGGATCCCTTCTCTTCGGGCCCGGCGGGGCCCGTGCGTGATTTTCAAGTACTTCTGGGTTTCCACCCAAACCCATAAGTACACCCTCTGCAATACCGCCCGCGCAGCCGGTTGTGCGGGGCGGCGGTGGCGGCGGAGGGCGTCGCGGCGGCGTCCGAAAAGGGACCGACGACCTACCTGCGGAAACGCCGGACAATTCGGCCGGCGGGTGAACGGGCCCTTAACATCGTCGGGTGTTTCGGCCCCTCGCGAGCGACGGGACGCACGACGCCCCGGCGCCACGTGTGGACCTGCCCGGTGTGAACCTGCTCCGCACCGTCGCCGTCCTGGCGGTGCTGTACTCGCACATCTCCTTCTATCTCATCGACGACCTCGGCACCGGCTGGTGGGTCATCGACGTCGTGTACCGGGTGCTCGTCGAGGGCGCCGGCCTCAATCAGCACCTGTCCTTCCTCGGGGTCGCGATGTTCATGACCCTGACCGGGCTGCTCATCACCCGCTCCGCGATCCGCGACGAACCGCGGCGCTTCCTCGTCGCCCGCAGCGCGCGGCTGCTGCCGGCGTTCTGGGTTGCGATCCTCGCCGCGATCCTGCTGGTGCGGCTCGGGATCAACGGGATGTTCAGCGGCCAGACCGGCGTCTCCGGCGTCGAGGCCGTGCTCAGCTTCTTCCTGGGCGGGTTCTTCCTGAAGCCCGAGGTCGCGGTCCTCGGGGTCACCTGGACCCTCGCCGTGCAGATCACGTTCTATCTGTACTGCGTCGCCGCCCGGCCGCTCCTGCGGACCCGGCCCATCGTGGTGCCCGTCCTCGGCGCCGTGGTGTGCATGATGGTGCTGCTGTACAACCTGTACCTGCCCGAGCCGTACACGGTGCCGTTCCTGTCCAAGGTCGCGGCCACGATGCCGACCGTGTTCCTCGGCCAGATCGTGTACCTCGGCTGGGCGCGGCTGACGTCCCGGCGGTGGCTGATCGTCGCGCTGCTCGCCCAGGTCCAGGTGGTGCACCTGGCCACCGACTACCAGGTCTACTGGGCCGGCAGCCGCTACCTGTGGACCATCGTCGTGGTCACCGCGTGCGTGGTCCTGCTCTCCCGCATCGACGGCCGGTTCGCCCGCTCGCGGGTGCTGCACTGGACCGCCACCCGCAGCTACGCGATCTATCTGGTGCACACGCTGGTGCTCTACCGGGTGTACGAGAACACGGTCGCCCACCTCGGCCGCACCGGTGCCGTGCTCGCCTTCGTGGTGGTGTGCGCGGCCGTCGCCGAACTGCTCTACCGCGGCGTCGAGGTGCCGGCCGCCCGCTGGATCACCGCCCGGTGGTTGTCGCCACGCCCGTCGCCCCAGGTGGCGGCCGAGACGGAACCCGTGGAGAAGCCGCGCGCGTAGCATCGAGGCATGTCCTGGTTCGACGACATCCTCGCCCGTGCGGGTTCGAAGTCGGTGATGGTCACGCAGGAGCAGGCGCTGCCCGGCCGCGCCGAGCCGCTGCCCGTTCCCGACACCCATTACGTCAACGGGCACCGCATCATGCCGCCGTTTCCCGAAGGGATGCAGACCGCCGTTCTCGGCATGGGCTGTTTCTGGGGTGCGGAGAAGGAGTTCTGGGGGCTCGAGGGCGTGTACTCCACGGCCGCGGGATATGCCGGGGGATACACCCCGAATCCCACCTACGAGGAGGTGTGCTCGGGCCGGACCGGGCACACCGAGGTGGTGCTGGTCGTGTTCGATCCGAAGGTGATCTCCTACGAGGGCGTCCTCAAGCAGTTCTGGGAGAACCACGACCCCACGCAGGGCATGCGGCAGGGCAACGACCACGGCACCCAGTACCGCTCGGCGATCTACACGTTCGACGAGGGGCAGATCGAGATCGCCGAGGCCACCGCCGAGAACTTCGGCGCCCGGCTCGCCGCGGCCGGCTACGGCGCCGTGACGACCGAGATCGCGCCGCTCACGCAGTTCTACTACGCCGAGGACTACCACCAGCAGTACCTGGCGAAGAACCCGAACGGCTACTGCCCCGTCCACGCCACCGGGGTGAGCTGCCCGGTCGGCCTCGGCGCCTGACGCCACGCCCCGCGCCGCGCTCGGTCCCGAACGGATCGGCATCGGCGACTTCCGGGTTGTGTGACGTTGGCCGGAACGCCTTGCCGTCGTTAGCTGTGCGTATCACTCTGGAAAGAGGGAGTTGTCACGGGGGAGAGGATCGAGGCCGAGATGATGCGGAACACGAGCGGATACCTGCGGGTCCTGCGGCGGGGGCTGCGCGGCCGCCACCCGCTGATCCGGCGCACCGACCGTGCCGAGGCGCGACTCGCCGTGGCGGTGCTGCTCCTGGTCCTGGCGACGATCCCCCTCGCCGGCTGGGTCGGCGCCCGCACCTGGGACATCCAGTCGGCCCTCGCCGTGCAGCAGACCGCCGAACGCACCCTCGTGACGGCGAAGACGCAGGCTGCGGCCGAGACCACGGACGCCACTGCCGGCGAGCTCACGATGGTGGCCTCCGCGTCCGCGCCCGCCACCTGGGCCTGGGGCGACGAGAAGCGCCGGGGTGACGTCACGGTGGACTACGGCACACCCGCCGGCGCGGACGTGGAGATCTGGGTCGATCCGAACGGCGAACAGGCGCTCGCACCGCTGAGCGCGACGAGCGCGAAGATCTCCTCGGTCCTGGTCGGGCTTTCGCTCTGGTTCGCCGCGGCCCTGCTCGCCGCCGCGGTGTTCGGCTACGGCCGGTGGCGGCTGGATCGCACCCGCAACCGGGAATGGAGCCGCGAAATCGCGGCCTTCCTCGGTTCCACCAGCAGCCACTGACCGCGCCTCGTCGTCACACTTCCGGCATGACCTCCCGCGCCACCAGTTCGAGGTGGTCGAGGTCGGCCAGATCCAGCACCTGCAGGTAGATGCGCTGCGACCCGGCCTCGGCGTAGCGGGCGATCTTGTCGACCACCTCGGCGGGCGTGCCGGCGAGACCGTTCTCCCGCAGCTCGTCCACCTCGCGCCCGATCCGGGCGGCGCGGCGGGCGATCTCCGCCTCGTCGCTACCGCAGCACAGCACGAGCGCGTTCGAGTACGTCAGCTCGGAAGGGTCGCGGCCGGCCGCGCGGCACGCGTCCTGCACGCGGGCGAACTGGGCCGCGGTGGCCTCCACCGACTGGAACGGGATGTTGAATTCGTCCGCGTACCGGGCCGCGAGGGCCGGAGTACGGCGCTTGCCCCCGCCGCCGATCACGATCGGCGGACCGGAGCGCTGGTGCGGCTTGGGCAGCGCCGGTGAATCGACGATGCGGTGGTGCGCACCCTCGTACGAGAAGGTCTCCCCGACCGGCGTCTGCCACAGCCCGGTGATCACGGCGAGCGACTCCTCGAACTTGTCGAAGCGCTCCTTCAGCGACGGGAAGGGGATGCCGTAGGCGAGGTGCTCCTCCTCGTACCAGCCTGCCCCGAGCCCGAAGTCGACCCGGCCGCCGCTCATGGCATCGACCTGGGCGACGGTGATCGCGAGGGGGCCGGGGTGGCGGAACGTCGCGGAGGTCACCAGGGTGCCCAGCCGGATCGTGGAGGTCTCCCGGGCCAGGCCGGCCAGCGTGATCCAGGCGTCCGTCGGGCCGGGCAGGCCGGCGGAGTTCATCGCGAGATAGTGGTCGGAACGGAAGAAGGCGCCGTAGCCGAGCCGTTCGGCCGTCTGCGCGACGGCGAGCAGGTCGTCGTAGGTGGCACCCTGCTGAGGTTCGGTGAAGATCCGTAGTTCCATGCCGTCGATCATTTCAGTTCGCCGGAGACCACGTCGGTCTGCGTCGAAGCGCGCACTCGCCGCCGACGGTGCGCCGGAAGCCGTGAACCGTGCGCGGTGGTGGTGCAGAAGATGCCTGTGGGGCAACGAATGACGCGAGCAGCCCGGCCGCTCACCGCCGAAATGTTCCCGGAGTGAGGCGATGTGCCGCTGTGGAAACTGAGCCCTCTGTGGATGAAGCTGTGGAAACTGTGGATAACTCCCGGGCGGAGGCGTTTTCACACGACCCCGCCGGGACGGGGCGAATCGGGCGGGCGGCCCTTCTCCATGGGGTGGGCGGGATCCCCGGTGGTCGCTGCATGCGCCGCAGCGGCGTGCCAGTATTGACGGTGTGAGCTTCCCCGACGTGCCCACCGTCACGGTCGCCGACGTGCCGCCGATCGGTCCCGAGGTCGTGCTGCTCGACGTGCGCGAGGCCGGCGAACGGGATCTCGGGCACGACGGCGACGCCTCGGCGAAGATCTGTTGATGGCCGCCTACCAGATCTGCGTCCGCTGCGGACACCGCTGGCCCGTGTCCTGGCAGCCCCGGCAGTGGTGCCCGGGCTGCCGCGGGCTGCTGCTGTCCCCCGACGACA
>NZ_PCZU01000137.1:833-3344 GCF_002887785.1 Rhodococcus sp. ENV425 | reverse complement strand
GCCCGGCTCCGCGCTACCACGAGGTGCCGCGCTGGGGCCTTGCCGATCCTCGCCCGGCCGGCGAGCCGTCGACCCCGTCGCGTGAGGAAACCCTCGCGGATCTCGCCCCGACCCTGCTCGCCGGAACCGCCGTCGTATTCGGCCTCGCCGCCGTCGCAGAGGCCGTCCGCTACGGGCTGCTGCTGTACAACCGCACGCGCCTCGTCGACCCGCTCGCTCTCGCGGCGTCCGACGCCCTGGTGTGGGCCACCCAGTTGTGCGGCCCTGCCGTCGCCCTCGCCGCCGGGGTCGCGGCGACGCTGCGGCTGATCCGCGTGCGGCGACGGCTGTTCGCCGCCCGCGGTGCCGCCGACCCGCGCGGCCGGATCTCGCTGCTGCTCGGGTGCCTCGTGCCCGGCGTGAACCTCGCGATGCCCGGCGTCTTCCTCACCGAGATCACCGGTCCCGACGACCCGCGGCTACGGCGAGCCGTGCGCACGTGGTGGGTGCTGTGGGCGCTCGGCGGCGTGCTGTTCGTCGTCAACGTGCTGTGGCGGCAGAGGGACACCCTGCAGGCGCAGGCCGACGGGGTGCTGCTCGCCGCGGTGACCGCCACCCTCGCCGCGGCCGTCGCCGTCGCGGCACTGCATGTGGTGCGGCTGTTCGACGACGAGGACCTGCGGGGCCGCCCCCGCCGCCTGCCCCGCCGCACCGTGGCGACCGGCCCCAAGTACGAACCCATCGCGCCGATCGAACCGGTCGGCGCGCGCACCGACGAGGCGGTGGCCTCGTGACGGCGGCCGGCGAACCCCGCGTCGTCGCGCACCGCGGGGCCTCCGCCGCCAGGGCCGAGCACACCCTCGCCGCCTACGAACTCGCGCTGCAGGAAGGCGCCGACGGCCTCGAATGCGACGTGCGGCTCACCCGCGACGGGCATCTCGTGTGCATCCACGACCGCACCGTCGACCGGACCTCCACCGGCAGCGGCCTGGTCAGCGAGATGACCCTCGCCCAGCTCGGGGAGCTCGACTACGGCACCCCCGGCGAGCCGGCGCGCCTGCTGACGCTGCGGCAGCTGATCGAGCTGACCCTCGACTGGACCAGCCGGCCCGTCAAGCTGTTCGTCGAGACCAAGCACCCCGTGCGCTACGGCGGGCTCGTCGAGGCCAAACTCCTCGCCGAGCTGGCCCGCTTCCGGCTCGCCACCCCCGCCTCCGCGGACTTCTCCCGCGTCGTCGTGATGTCGTTCTCGGCCGCCGCGGTGTGGCGGGTGCGGCGGTCGGCGCCGCTGCTGCCGACGGTGCTCCTCGGCGACACCTCCCGCTATCTCGGGGGCAGCGCCGCCACCACCGTCGGGGCCACCGCGATCGGCCCCTCGATCCTCACGCTGCGCCAGCACCCCGAGCTCGTCGACAAGGCGGCTGCCGCGGGCCGCGCCACCTACTGCTGGACCGTCGACGATCCCGCCGACGTCGAACTGTGCCGCGACCTCGGCGTCGGCTGGGTGGCCACCAATCATCCGGGGCGCACCAAGCTTCTGCTCGGCGCTTCGCGCGGCGTGTAGTTTTGCGCCGTGGCCAAGAAGAGTAAGAGAAACAGCGGACCCAAGCCCGGCAGCAACCGTGCCGCGAAGCTCGAGCAGCGCCGGCTCGCCCGGGAGGCCGAGGCTGCCACGGTCACCCGGCCGTTCGAGGGTCTCGCCCTCGAGTGCGACCTGGTGGCCCTGCGCGAGTTCGTTCCGTCGGCGGTGTTCACGCTGCCGTTGACCACGCCCGGCCGGGCCGTCCGCGCGGCCACCGTGCTGCCCGGCGCCGTCGCCGCGCTCGCCCGCGAGGAGGGCGACGAAACCACCGCGTACGTCGGGCTGCAGCTCGCCGCCGCCGGCCCCGACCCGGCCGCCGAGCTCGGCGCCGCGATCGCGTGGGCCCGGGAGGCGGAGGCCGGGTCGTCGCTCGCCGTCGCCGAACCCGGACCGGACGAGCCGCGCCTGCACGATCTGATCGACGTCGACGTCGTCCCGGAGATCACCGTGCACCAGGACTTCGACTGGTGGATCCCCGAGGGCGTCGAGGTCTCACCCGACGTCGCGCACACCGTCAAGCACGCCAACGACGCGATCATGCCGTCCGCACGGCTCGAGGGCGAGGGCGTCGTCGCCGCCTGGTGGGTGGATGCCGGTGAGAAGGCGCACCTGCGCTGGGTGCGTCCGGAGGACGAGGACACCCTGATGTCCGCGTTGTCGCGGGTGCACGCCGCGGGCGGACTGCACCTGGGGGAGGGCTCGCGGTTCGCCGGGTCGTTCCGCACCCACGGCCTGCTCGTGCCGGTGTTCGATCTCGACCCCGAGCGGCACCCCAACGAGTGGGTCGCCCCGACCGCCGAGTTCGGTGCCCGGCTCGCCGATGCCTTGGCGGTCGACGCGCCGCTCACCGCCGCCGAGCGGCGCTCGCGCGACGGCCTGCGCAGTCGTCAGGTCACTCTGCGCTGACCCGTCCCCTCGCCGACCCCGGCCCGACCCCGGGCCGACCCCGG
>NZ_PCZU01000137.1:0-797 GCF_002887785.1 Rhodococcus sp. ENV425 | reverse complement strand
AGCGATACATTCGCTCGGCTCGGGGCGAGCGGGCTCACGACGGCGGCGTCAGCAGTTCCGGCGGAATCTGCTGGTCCTGGGCCAACGCGTCGAAGAACGGCACGGCCCGCGACCGATCCCACAGCAGCACGTTGCCGATCCCGGAGACGACCTCGAAGCCGCCGACCGGGACGGTGGCGGTCACCGTCTCGCCGCGCATCGCCCACCCGAGCCGGGCCAGGTGCCACATGTGGTCGCTCTCGTCGACCCGCAACGAGCCGGCGACCCCGGAGGCCAGCGACCACATCCGCACCGGGTTCAGCAGCGTGCTCAGGCCGGTGGCCTTGCTGAGCAGGGCGGACATGAACAGCCGCTGGTTGTTCATCCGGTCGAGGTCGGCCAGCGCCGTCGCGCGGGTGCGCACGAAGCCGAGGGCCTGCGGACCGGTGAGTTCCTGGCAGCCGGCCGGCAGGGAGATCCCCGCCAGCGGATCGTCGATGGCCTGCGGCAGGCAGACGTCCACACCCCCGAGGTCGTCGACGATCGAGGCGAAGCCGCCGAACCCGATCTCGGCGTAGTGGTCGATGTGCACGCCGGTGGCGCCCTCGACGGTCTGCACCAGCAGCGCCGGACCACCCAGCGCGAACGACGCGTTCAGCTTGTCCTGGCCGTGGCCCGGGATCGGGACGTACGAGTCGCGGGGGAGGGACACCATCGTGGTGGCCCCGCCGCCGCTGGGCACGTGGATCAGCATGACGGTGTCGGTGCGGTCCGGGCCGGTCTCCCCACCCGTCGCGAGTTCCTGCTCCTGCTCGGTG
>NZ_PCZU01000136.1:0-1231 GCF_002887785.1 Rhodococcus sp. ENV425 | reverse complement strand
AGGCGGTGCCGGGCGACGGTGATCTGCGAGGCGGTGACGATGTCGATCACCTCGCCGCCGAGGACCCGGGTGACGGCGACCTGCGCCGACGCCAGCTCCGGGGGCACCGAGTAGCGGTTGCCGCGGTAGGGCACCAATGCCTGCCGGGAGACGGTCCGCGGTTCGCGCAGCACCACCGGATACGGGCTCGCCGGCACCGGCGTCAACGGTTCGCGGGCGGCGACGGTCAGCACCGAGGCCTTGCCGTCGGCGGTGGCCCGCAGCCGGGAATCGGCGCGCAGGCTGCAGAACCTGTCCACGCTCGCCTGGGCCTGCTCGACGGTGATCTCGTCCGCCACACTTCGCCACCACCTTTGTGCGGCAGTGTGATTGGCCTTCTCGACCACCCCTTTGCGGTTCCCGGACCGCGGTGGGCAGATCGCGACCGTCACGCCGTAGTGCTTGGCGACGCCGGCGAACGTGGCGGTGACCTTCCCGCTGTCGGGGTGAGCGACCGTGGCCATCCGATCGAACCGCCAGGTGCGGGTCAGGCCGCCGAGCTTGCGACAGACGCGGTCGAGGCCGTCGATCAGATGCGGCTGGGTCATCGCCGGGGCGAGCACCCCGCGCCAGCGTCCCGAATGCGCCAACGAGCCGACCAGCAGATACGCGGTCTTGCCCCAGCCCCACGACGCGGGTGGGTCCGGCAGCTCGACCCAGTCCCACTGGGTTTCCTCCCCCGGCGGGTGCTCGATCACCGCGTTCGGGCGCTCCGTGGCGCCCGCGCAGGATGGGCAGACCGGGCGCAGGTTGCGGGTGCGGATCTGGCGGGTCAGCGTCTGATACGACGCGGTGTAGCCGAGGTCTTCGAGTTCGTCGCACAAGGTCCGCGCCCACAGGTGCGGGTCCTCGCGCAGCCGGGCCGTCACGTAGTCGACGAACGGCTCGAACGGGTCCTCACCGGCCCGTTTGCGCACGCCCGGCGTGGTGACGCCATTGATGTAGTTGCGGATGGTGCGCCGGTTGCGGCCGGTGTGCCGGGCGATCGCCGAGATCGTCCAGCCTCGCTTGTGCAGTGCGTGTATCTCCACATCGTCCTCCCATGTCAACATGAGAAAGCGGGTCTCCTTCGAGGTGCTGGTGCGTGGTCAGAGACCACCAGCATCGAAGGAGACCCGCCCTCATCGGCGGAGCCACACGGGTGAGCACTTACGGTGAGCAGGACTGGGCATTTTCAATGAGCGCCATCAAA
>NZ_PCZU01000135.1:13584-19969 GCF_002887785.1 Rhodococcus sp. ENV425 | reverse complement strand
GCGTCGGCATCGGCGCGCGGCGGTGACGCGATGCCCGTGACGCCGCTGGCGACGATGCGCACCTCGTATCCCCTCGACGTGGTCGCCGCCGTGTTCGGGCGCCTGCTGCGCCGGCACGGGGTGTCGGCCTCGCCCGCCGAGACCATGGAGGTGCGCCGCGTGCTCGGCCTGGTCGGGGCCCGCGACCGCGACGTCCTGCGGGCCTGTCTGCGTGCGGTGTGCGCGAAGTACCCGCACGAGCAGCCCGGCTTCGACCGGGCCTTCGACGCGCTGTTCGCGGCGACGGATGCGGCCGGGGCCGCGGGCGAGAAGTCCACGCCCCGGGCGCAGTTCGCCGAGGCCCTGCCCACCGCGCTCGAACTCGACGACGATCCGGAGATCGCCCGCTACGCCGAATACAACGATCGTGCCGCGGAGGTCGGCGACCACTTCGACACCCCCGAGGCGGACAAGGGTTTCAATCCGCACAAGGACGACGACGATGTCTCCATGACGTCGTCGGACGCCGCCCTGTCCGTGGACACCGGAGCCGACTCGGGGCGGCGCGGGGTCACCTACACCGTCGACGTGGATCGGGCCGGCGCCGCCGCCGTCGGCGAGCTGGCCGCGAATCCCGGGGCCGCCGTGGTCGGCTCGCTGTCCTGGGACGATCCGGAATCCATCCTCGCGTGGCTCGACGCCTACGATCCGCGTCGTGCCTACGGCGACGACGAGGCCGACGAACCGCTCACCGCGGCGCAGCTGAACCGGCTCGTCGAGGCCGTCGAGGCGTTCGTCGCGGCATTGTCCCAGGCCGGACTCGGCGGCCCGCTGCCGGACGGCGAACCCGACGCCCCCGACACCGCCGGTGACGTCGCGTCCCGAGCCGAGATCGAGCTGGCGTGCCACGAGGTGCTGCGGCGGATGCGCGGACCGGCCCGGCCGGTGCCGCGCGAGTTCAGCCGCGGCCGCCTCGACATGCGCCGCACGGCCCGCGCCGGGATGCGCACCGACGGCGTACCGTTCCACCTGATCGTCCGCGCCCCGCGTCCGGACCGGGTCCGGCTGCTGATCCTGGCCGACGTGTCCCTGTCGGTGCGCCCGATCACCGCGTTCACGCTGCGCCTGGCCCAGGCCATGCACGGCCGGGCCCACCGCTGCCGGGTCCTGGCCTTCGTCGACCGGCCCGTCGACGTGACGCGGGAGCTGCTGGCGAGCACCGGTGACGGCGCCCTCGCCGCGGTCCTGGCGCACCCCGGCCTCGACCTCGAGGCGAGCAGCGACTACGGCCGGGTCCTCGACGAGCTGCTCACCGAGCACGCCGGGATCGTCGACTCGCGCACCAGCGTGCTCGTCGTCGGCGACGGCCGCTGCAACGGCCTGCCCTCCCGCGCCGACCGTCTCGCGGACCTGCGCCGTCGCGTGCACCGGCTCGCCTGGGTCACCCCGGAACCGCAGCGCTACTGGGCCCAGGCAACGTGCGCGATGCCCGAGTACGCGCCGGAATGCGATCGCGTCGTCGTCGCCCGGGACGCCGCCCAGTTGCTCTCCCGCGCGGCGGAGCTCGGGCACGCACTGCGTTGAGTGCGCGCCCCGTGCCGGCCGCCTCCGGCCCCGCTCCGGCGGGGGAACGGCCGATGGTTACCATGGACCGGTAAATACCCCCCGGGGTGTGTGTGCGCCGTCCGCCCACGCCACCGCCGGCGGACCGGCCGGCTTACGGGAGAGTGCTCCGGCACATCGGAATCCCGGGCACAGTTGAGGAAGACGACGATGCAGTTCGCGAAGAAGCACTATTCGATCCGTGAGGCCTACTGGATCTTCTACCGGGGCGTTCGATCGATGAAGCACCTGATCGGTGCCAGGAAGCGCGCCGAGCTGAGCCCCGAGTTCGTCGAACGGATCATGCTGGCGGTGACCGAGGTGAACGGCTGCGGCGCCTGCTCCTACGCCCACACGAAGATGGCCCTCGAGGCCGGAATGAGCAGCGCCGAGATCCGGAACATCCTGTCGGGGGTCCTCGACGACGTTCCCGACTCCGAGGTCGCCGCGGTCCTGTTCGCCCAGCACTATGCCGACACCCGGGGCAACCCCACGCCCGAGTCGTGGCACCGTCTCGTGGATGTCTACGGGAAGTCCGCCGCCGAGGGGATACTCGGGGCGGTGCGGGCGATCATGGTCGGCAACGCCCACGGAATCGCATGGACCGCGCTCCGCGGCCGGTTGAAGGGCAATCCGGATCCGCGCAGCAGCGTGGCGTACGAGGTCGCCATGTTGCTGATCGTCCTTGCGTTCCTGCCGATGTCCGTCGTGCACGCCTCGATCTCCGGCGTGCGCCGCGCGCCGATCGTGGAGTTCGCCAGGTAGGCCGGCGGGGGATCAGTGGTCGCGCTTCGTGAGCCGGACCCGGTCGGGGCGGAAGTGCTCGAGGGCCTCGTCGTAGTTCGCCCGTGCGAGCCGCTCCGACGTCCACCCCTGCGAGATCCACCGGTCCACGCCGAGCGGGTACCGGATCTCGACCCGGTGGGTGCCGCGGATCGCCAGGCGGCCCTCCGCGTCCTCCCGCGCCCTGACGTACGCGGCGAACTCACTGCCCAGCACCAGGGTGCGGTTGGGGCGTTCGATGACCGGATCCCCGACCCGCCGATCGGAGTGGAGCGCCCGGTACGCCGAGTCGAGCGCCGCGGTCTCGGTGTCGTGGACGTGCCATGTGACGCCGTCCACCTCGTGCCACCACACGATCCATCGGCCGTCGATGATGCTCTCCCAGGGTTGTTTCCGCCGGTGCGCAGCCCGTTTCCTGCGTATCCGGTCCACCCCTGCGACGTGCATCCTATATGTCCCGTTCCGGCGTGGTACGCGGTGGTGGCATTCACTTCGTATTCACCCCGCGGCCGGCGTCCGGAGGCTCCCGGGCACACTCGGGCGTACCTACCCGATCGGGCAGGTACCGCACCTGCCGTTCGGCCCGGTGCCGCCCCGTCGTGGAGGGGCTAGGCTCGAAGCCACGTAAGCTGGATCACAGCAATCGGGATCGTCAGGAGTGCGTAGTGGCCGTCGCATCGGAGCACACCGCGACGACGCTGGCCAAGTTCCACGCCCCGGAGATCGTGTTCGGGATCGGTTCACTGGTCGAGGCGGCGCACGCGGCGGTGCGGCTCGGCGCGGTCCGGCCCCTGCTGGTCACCGACCCGGGCCTGATCGAGGCCGGCTGGGCCGACGAGCTTCGCGGCCACCTCGTCGAGCAGGGACTCACCCCGATCGTGTGGGGTGACCTCACCCCCAATCCCAAGGACCACGAGGTCACGGCCGGGCACGAGACGTACCGGGCCCACGGTTGCGACGTGCTCGTCGCGCTCGGCGGCGGCTCGGTGATCGACGCCGCCAAGGGCATCGCGGTGCTCGCCGCCAACGGCGGCAGCATCCTCGACTACGAGGGCGTGGACCGGGCGGCGGCCCCGATCCCGCCGATGGTGGTGGTGCCGTCGACCTCGGGCACGGGCGCCGATGTCTCCCAGTTCTGCGTCGTCACCGACACCGTCCGCGGCACCAAGATCACCATCATCGGTCGTTCGCTGGTCCCGGACCTGACCGTGATCGACCCGCGGCTGCTCACGACCATGCCGGACGACCTGAACGCCGCCACCGGGCTGGACGCCCTGACCCACGGCGTGGAGGCCTTCGTCTCCCGCGCCCACAACCCGCTCACCGACCACCACGCCCTGCGTGCCGTCGGGCTCGTCACCGACACGCTGGTACGCACGATCGAGGACCCGCAGGAGATGGCGGCCCGGTCGATCATGGCGCAGGCCAGCCTCGAGGCCGGCCTGGCTTTCACCAACGCGATCCTCGGCGCCGCGCACGCGATGAGCCACCAGGTCGGGGGCCTGCTCGACCTGCCGCACGGCGTCATCAACGGGGTGCTGCTCCCGCACGTCATCCGGTTCAACGCCGCGTCCGATCCCGAGCCGTTCGTCGCGATCGCCGCCGCTCTCGGACTCGAGGAGCACCGCGGCCCGGCCGTCGAAGCGGCACTCGCCGTCGCGGACCGGGTCGAACGGCTCGCCCGGGAGGTCGGGGTGCCGCGGGGGCTGCGGGAACTCGGGGTGCAGGCGACCGACCTCGAACGCCTGGCCGCCGGCGCGCTGCGCGACGCGTGCATGTCCACCAACCCGCGCGAGGCCACCCACGAGCAGATGGTGGCGCTGTTCCGGGCGGCGCTGTGACCGGGGCGGGCGGTGCCCGGTGACCGCGCCCGACCTGTCCCGGCTGACCGGCCTGCGCTCCGGCAAGCCCACGTTCTATCCCCAGTACCGCGGGGCTGCCGAACGCCTCGAGCGGGTCGTGCATGCGCTCGAGCTGATCTCGCGTGCCCTGGTGCGCACCGTCGAGGGCCCCGAGACCCTGATCTGCGCCGTGGCGGAGGCGGCACGCGCCCACCTGAGCGCCCGATGGGTGGTCTTCGCCCTCACCGACGGCACCCTGCCCGACGCGGGGCCGCGCCGCCTGGTCCTCGGCCCCGACGCCACCCCGTTCCTCGTCGACAACGTCGAGGGACCGCCCCTGCCGGACGACGTCGTGCGCTGCCTCGAGGACATCCGGTCGGGGTCGATCGGCCGGGACGCGGCCGTCGACACCCATCACGCGTTCGTGCCCATCGTCCTCGGCGGCGGAGTGGCCGGCGCGATCGCCGCGTGGACCCCGGAGCACCGCACGCTCGACGGCACCGATCACGCCGTGCTGTCGATCCTCGCCAGCCAGACCGCGGTGGCGCTGCAGAATTCCGCGCTCTATCAGCGGGGCCAGTTGTTGCTCGAGCGCGCGGAGCAGGCCTACCAGGAGGCGAACCGGGCGGCGGCGGACCTGCAGGCCCGTAACGCCGAACTCGAGGCCACGCTCCGGCAGTTGGAGCTGACCCAACGGCAGCTGGGCGCCGCCCACCGGCACCAGGCGCTCGACGAGGAACGCCACCGCATCGCGCGGGAGCTGCACGACAGCGTCACCCAGGCCGTGCTGTCCGCCGGCATGCAGATCGAGGTGTGCCGCAGCGACATTCCCGACACCGAGCGCGGCGAGCGCCTCGACCTGGCGAAGGAGCTCACGCGCCGCGCGGTCGAGCAGCTGCGGTCGGCGATCTACGCGCTCAACCACCCGTCCGACTCGGATCGCACGTCGCTGCCCGAGATGCTCGAGCAGCTCTGCGTCGCGCACACGCCGGGCGAACTCGACATCACGGTCCGGGTGGGCGGCACGCCGGTCGAACTGCCGGGCGAGGCCGAACACTCGCTGCTGCGCATTGCGGGGGAGGCGCTGTTCAACGCCGCGGTGCACGCCAACGCCCGGCGCGTGGTGCTGCGGCTGACCTACCGGCCCGACTCGGTGCTGTTGGCGGTCGCCGACGACGGCAACGGGGACCCGGCCCGGATGCGGCTGATGCTGCGCCTGGCCGCGGACAACGACTGGGACGGCCGGCATCGCGGTCTGGCCAACATGCAGGCCCGCGCACACGAGCTCGGCGGCACTCTCGAGGTGCGCCGCGCCCGCCTCGGCGGGGTACGGGTGGCGGTGCGCATCCCGGTGCCCGAACCGGCCGTCGATGCGGAGCGGGGCGCCGACGAGGCGACCGGAAACAACGGGAACAGTGCGGCGTCGGCACACGCGGCGCGGACAGGAGCACAGCGATGAACGTGGCAACCCCTCCCGGGACGGTGAACCGCACGGTCCGCATCGTTCTCGTCGACGACCACGCGATCCTGCGCCAAGGGCTGCGCTCGATTCTCGAACGGGAGCCGGACCTGGCGGTGGTGGGCGAGGCGTCGCACGAGGCCGAGGCGGTCGCGCTGGTGGACCGGGTCCGGCCCGACATCGTGCTGATGGACCTGAAGCTCTCGGCCGGCTCCGACTACGAGGGGCTGGCGTTGTGCGGGCAGCTGTCGGCGGCCCGCCCCGGCCTCGGGTTGCTGGTGCTCACCACGTTCCTCGATGAGCAGCTGGTCGTGCGGGCCGTGCACGCCGGGGCGCGCGGCTACGTCGTCAAGGACGTCGACACCACCGAACTCGTGCGCGCCATCCGCGCGGTGTCGCGCGGCGAGAGCGCCTTCGACTCGCGCAGTGCCGCGGCGGTGGTGCGGTCCCTCAACGGGCAGACCACGCCGCAGGAACAGCTCACCGATCGCGAGCTCGAGGTGCTGCGTCTGCTGGCCGCGGGCCTGTCGAACTCGAAGATCGGTGAGCGCCTTTTCATTTCGGGCACCACCGTGAAGTTCCACGTGAGCAACATCATGCGCAAGCTCGGGGTGAGCCGTCGCGCCGAGGCCGTGTACGCCGCCAGCAAGCGCGGGCTCATCTGACCGGTCCCTTCCGGGCGTGCCGGCGCACGGGCAGCGCGGGCGGGCGTGGACGCAGC
>NZ_PCZU01000135.1:2576-13542 GCF_002887785.1 Rhodococcus sp. ENV425 | reverse complement strand
GGGTCGGGGCGAGTGGTCAGCTGCTGCCGGAGATCGGCGGGGTGCTGGGAACGGTGACGACGGGCGAGGCCTCCTGGACGATGTAGGCAGTGACGGGCAGGGGTGCCAGGTGTGGCAACCCCGCCGGGAGCACGCGGCGTGGGGTGCGGTGACTCGGTTCAGTCGAGGACTGCGGTGGCTTCGACCTCGACGAGGTGCTCGGGAGAGGACAGTGCTGCGACACCGATCAGCGTGCCCGGCGCTACGGGGGTGACGCCCAGCTTCGCGGCTGCCCGGGCGACGCCGTCGACGAACCCACTCATCTTGTCCGGAGTCCAGTCGACGACGTAGACGGTCAGCTTCGTCACGTCGGCGAAGGTGGCACCGACCGCGGCCAGGGCGGCTCCGACGTTGAGGTAGCTCTGCTCGACCTGGGTGGCGAGGTCGCCTGCGCCGATCGTGTTGCCGTCGGCGTCCCAGGCGACCTGCCCGGCGACGAAGACCAGCTTCGAGCCGGTGGCGACGGATACCTGGCGGTAGGCGTCGATCTTCGGCAGTTCGTTCGGGTTCACCAGGGTGATGGACATGCTGCCCACTTTCTCTCGGTCACTTGTGGTTACTCGGTAACCGTAGGAGAGTGTTCCCTGACGTGGAAGAACGCACTTTTCAGTGACTGGGGAACTCGATGGTGACCAAGCAGCTCAGCGGCCTGCCAGAAGATGCGGACCTGACGCGAGCAGACTCGCTGGCGCGGGAGATCTTCTCCGACGTCGCCAACAAGTGGGCGCTGTTGATCATCGAAACGATCGGTGACGGCACCCTGCGCTTCAGCGAGTTGCGCAAGGGCATCGACGGCATCAGCCACAAGATGCTCACCCAGAACCTGCGCATGATGGAGCGCAACGGCCTGGTCGAGCGGACGGTGTATCCCACGGTGCCGCCGCGGGTCGAGTACTGCCTCACCGAGCCGGGTAGGGCGCTCCGTGCGACGGTCGACGGCATGTGCGACTGGACGCAGCGATACCTCCGCGACATCGAAGAATCCCGCCGGCGCTTCGACGCCTGACCCGCCCGCGGGGGTGGCCCCGACCGTTGCGTCGGGCGGGGGGTGGGAAGCCCGGAGCGTAGTTCAGCAGGTCCCGGTGACGGCCACCCCGTCGAACCGCTCGCCGAGGAACTCGAACGCGTCCGGCAGGCCGAGCACCGCCGCCGACATGTGGTCGGGGCTCGGTGTCTCGACACGGCGTACCGGCGCACCCGCGGCGCAGTAGCGGTCGAGCGTGGCGTCGATGGCGCCCACCGGGATGAGTGCGTCGGTGGGGCTGTGCCATTCGAACACCGGCACGGTCGGCACGCCCGGATACAGCTCGAGGCTGTTCTCCTCCGCGACGGCGACCGCGTCGGCGTCGTCGGCCAGGCGGGCGTTGGTGCTCACCTGCCGCAGGCTGCCCCCGGCGCCGCGCGCGAGGATGTCGTTGGTGCAGGCATTGGCCAGCGCGTCACGCATCTCCACGCCCGCCGGGGTCAGGTCGGCGCTGATCCGCATCCGTTCGGGATACTCGCGTTCCAGACCCAGCGCGGCGGCGAACGCGAGACCGAAGGCGGGGTGCGGGTTCTCGCCGAGAGCCTCGGCCATCTTGCGGATGTTCATCGGCACGCCGCCCATCGCCGCACCTACCAGGTTCAGCTCGGGGGCGTAGGTCGGGGCCAGCGCCGCGGCCCACCCGGTGGCCATCCCACCGCCGGAGTAGCCGGCCAGCGCGACAGGGCTGTGGGCGAGCTGCAGTTCGGGGACCCGCTGCACGGCGCGGATGCCGTCGAGGGTGATCTGCCCGCCGAGGCGCGCCGCGCCGTAGGCGCTGTTCGGCCCGAGATGGTCCGGGATCGCGACCGTCCAGCCCCGCCGGAGCACGAGGTTGAGGGCGGGGGCTTCCCGGACGGCGAGGTTCGGGTCGCTCGCCCACAGCGTCTGCGACGGTGCGCAGTGTGTGCCGAGGGCGTTGATGACGTGCTGGAACGACAGCAGCGGGCCGTCCGGGGCCTTGCCGACGGGGGCGAGGACCGTCGTCACCGCGGGGATCGGGTGACCGGCCGAATTCGTCGACCGGAAACGCACCTGCCACGCCTCGACGTCGACGATGCCCGGCGGCGCGGGCACGCGCCGCACCTCGAGCGCATCGCCGGTGGGGGCGACGGCGATGTCGGCGGCCGCGCGGTAGAACGGGTCGGCCGGTGGCGCCGGGTAGACGGGTGCGGCCACCGCGGTTCCGGCACCGGCGACCGCGGCGCACGCCGCCACCGCGCCCGCCACCGCATTGCGGATTCCCCGACCGAGCCGTCCGGCCACGTCCCCCACCTCTCCAGCGCACCGACCGGTGCCGTTCCTCGAAACCAGTGATCCCGGCGAAGCCTAGGCGACCGATTTGCGAAGGTTCACCCGACCCCGCCCTCTCCGCGATTCGTCGCCACACGGACGCCGGTAGGGGCGTAGCCTCGGCAGCATGTCGGCGGCGATCTCCGTGGAACAGCTCGTCAAGTCGTTCGGAACCACCCGCGCTCTCGACGGCCTCGACCTCGAGGTCCGCCGGGGCGAGGTACACGGGTTCCTCGGCCCGAACGGCTCCGGGAAATCCACCACCATCCGTGTCCTGCTCGGGCTGCTGCGCGCGGATTCCGGCCGGGCCGAACTGCTCGGCGGCGACCCGTGGCGCAACGCGGTGGACCTGCACCGGCGGCTCGCCTACGTGCCCGGCGAAGTCAATCTGTGGCCCAATCTCACCGGTGGCGAGGCGATCGATCTGCTCGCCGGCCTGCGCGGCGGCATCGACGAACGCCGCCGTGCCGAACTGCTCGAACGCTTCGAGCTCGACCCCACCAAGAAGGCCCGCACGTACTCGAAGGGCAACCGGCAGAAGGTCGCGATCGTCGCCGCGCTCGCCTCGGACGTGGAGCTGTTCCTGTTCGACGAGCCCACCTCGGGCCTGGACCCGCTCAAGGACGAGGTGTTCCGGGACTGCGTCCGCGAGGCCGTCGCCGACGGGTGTTCGGTGCTGCTGTCGAGCCACGTCCTCGCGGAGGTCGAGGCGCTGTGCGACCGGGTCACCATCATCCGGCAGGGCCGCACGGTCGAATCCGGCACGCTGACCGAACTGCGGCACCTGACCCGCACCTCGGTGGTGGCCGACACCGTGCGCCCGGTGGCCGGGCTGGACACGATGCCCGGGGTGCACGACCTGCAGGTGGACGGGTTGCGGGTGCGGTGCGAGGTGGACACGGCGTACATGGACCCGGTGCTGCGCGAGCTGCTCGGCTTCGGCATCACGTCGCTCACCAGTACCCCGCCCACCCTGGAGGAGCTGTTCCTGCGGCACTACGGCGACGAACTGCCGGGCGAGCACATCCACCTGCCCGGCGAGCGGCTCGCGCACGGCCGGCCGGCCGCCGGCGAGGGAGCCGGCGCATGAGTGCCGCCTTTGTCGGCACCGGCCGGCTGGTACGCCTGGCGGTGCGCCGCGACCGCGTGCAGCTGCCGGTGTGGCTGGCCGCGATCGCGATCGTCTACGCGATCTCGGTGTCGAGCCTGAAGGGGCTCTATCCGGCGCAGGAAGACCTGCACCTCATCGCCGTCAGCTCCGCCGTGTCCCCGGTGGTGCTGGCCACCAACGGCCTGGTCTCCGGCGACAGCCTCGGAGCGGTCGTCGCGGCCCAGACGCTGCTGTTCCTGGCGCTGGCGGCGGGCCTGATGAGCACCATGGCCGTGGTGCGGCACACCCGGCAGAACGAGGAGACCGGCCGCGCCGAACTGGTCGGGGCCAATGTGGTCGGTCGGCGGGCCCTGCTCACCGCCGCCCTGATCGTTGTCGCCGCGGCGAATGTCGCGCTCGCGTTGCTGCTCACGGTCGTCTCTCTCGGTTTCGGACTGCCGATGTCCGGATCTCTGGCGCTCGGAGCGGCCACCGGGGCGGCCGGTGTCGCGTTCGCGGCCGTCGCGGCCGTGACCGCGCAGGTCGCCGAGGGCGCCCGGGCCGCGAACGGGCTGGCCGGCGCGGCGCTGGGGGTCGCGTTCCTGCTCCGCGCCGTCGGCGACAGCGCGGGCACCGTAGACCCGGGCGGGGTCAGCGTCACGAGCATGTGGCTGTCGTGGCTGTCACCGATCGGGTGGGCGCAGCAGATCCGGCCGTACGACGTGGACGCGTGGTGGATCCTGCTGCTGTTCGCCGCATTCACCGCCGCGACGACGTGGACCGCGTACGTGCTGACCGGCAGGCGGGATCACGGAGCCGGGTTGGTGCAGCCGCGGCCGGGGCCGGACCGGGCGGCGACGTGGCTGCCCACCGCCGCGGGTTTCGCGTGGCGGGTGCAGCGCACGACGCTGATGTGGTGGGCGCTCGGCATTGCGGTCCTCGCCGCCACCTACGGCAGTGTCGCGAACGAGATGGACAACTTCCTCGACGAGGAGGGTGCCGTCGCCGACATGATGAAGCAGCTCGGCGGCGGGGCCGAGGCGATCACCGACGCGTACTTCGCGATGATCTTCCTGATGATGGCGTTGTTCGCCAGCGGATACGCGGTGCAGGCGGTGCTGCGGATGCACGGGGAGGAGACGTCCGGCCGGGTCGAGCCGGTGCTGTCGACGGCCCTCGGGCGGGTGCCGTGGATGCTCGCGCACATCGCCGTGGTGACGGTGGGAGTGATTGTGCTGCAGGTCGTCACGGGCGTCGCGTTGGCCGTCTCCTACGGAATGACGATCGGCGACATCACCGGTCCGCTCGGCAATCTGCTGCCCGCCGCGCTGGCGTTCGTGCCGGCCGTGCTCCTGGTCGGCGCGATGGCGGTGCTGTGCGTCGGGGTGGCGCCGCGCCGGGCGTCGAGCGTCGCATGGGGCGTCTTCGCCGTGTGGTTGATCATCGGGCAGCTCGGCGCCCTGCTGGACCTGCCCCAGGCGGTGCTGGACCTGTCGCCGTTCGTCCACGTCCCGGCCCTGCCGGCCGCGGACATGCGCCCGCTGCCGCTGCTGGTGCTGCTGCTCGTCGCCGTGGCGACCGCGACGGCGGGTGTGAGCGCGATGCGCCGCCGCGACCTCGTCGTCCAGTGACCGCCCGCGGCGGCGACCGAATGTCACATCGCGGCGATCCGACTGCCGCGATGTGACATTCGGTCACTGCGGAGGAGGCCGACTCGGGATCAGCGCGCGTCGAGCACCAGCCAGCCGCCGTGGTGCTCGAACGCCTCGAACGCGAGACCCGTGGATTCGCCGAGTGTGCGCAGGGCGGGCAGGTCGAAGGTGCGCACGTGGCCGTGGCAGGCGGTGGCCTCGTCCTCGAACGGCACCGCGATCACCACGCGCTCCCGGGCGATGCGCAGCGCCTCCGCGACGACGGCCGCACCGGTCGCGGCGTCGACGTGTTCGAGCAGATGGATTGCGGTGACGGTGTCGGCGCTGTCGTCGGGAACGGGCACGTGGGCCGCGTCGCACACGACGGTGTCCACCTCGAGGCCCAGCCGCGGCGCGACGGCCTCGAGCAGGGTCATGGTGCCGGGCAGGATGTCGGTGGCGGTGACGGCGATCCCGGCGCGCGCCAGGCGCAGGGGGAGGAATCCGAAGCAGGAGCCGAGATCCAGCACGCGGCCGCGGACGAGTTCGGCGGCCTTGTCGTGGATCGGGGCGAACCCGGCGGTGCCGTCCAGCAGTTCGGTGAGCGAGTTGCGGTAGTAGGTGACCCACGCGTCGAGGGCGTCGGGCAGGGTGGAGCGCACCAGCCCGACCATCGTCAACTCGAACTCCTCCTGTCCGAGGTCGCTGTCGGCGATCGACGCGGTGACCCCGGCGACGAGACGTTCACTCAGGTCGTCGGGCCCGAGCGAGTGGGTCACGTGCAGCCGGTCGCCCTCGCGGCGCAGGGCGATCGGGCCCGAGCTCACCTTCTCGACGGTGACGTGGGCGTGGGACCACCGGCCGGGCGGGCAGGGGGCGAGTGAGTCGAGCACAGTCATTGCAGCGCAGCCTTTTTCGAGGAGGGGGAGGCGTCGGGACCGTCGAGGGACGGGACGGCCGCGTCGAGGCCACTGTAGAGGGCGCGCATGCCGGCGGACAAGAGTTCCGGCAGCGCGAGCGAGTCGTCGGCGAGCCACTGCTCGTACGCCGCCATCGCCACGCCGAGCACGAGATAGCCGACGGTGCGCGGGAAGTGGTCGTCGGCGGCGGCGCCGACGCGACGCGCGACGTACTCGGCGATCACCCGGCGCCAGCCCTCGTACATCACCACCGAGTACGCCTGCAGCGCCGGTACCCGCAGGATCAGGTCCATGCGGTCGCGGTGCAGCGCCGCCTCGGACTCGGGGAAGGTGTTGAAGTCGAGCAGCGCCGAGGTCAGCGCCTCGGCGAGGGGGACGTGGCCCGGCAGCGCGTCGAGGTGGGCGCGCATCTGTTCGAGGTGGCCGTCGAAGTCGCCCCACGGCACCGCGTTCTTGGACGGGAAGTACCGGAAGAAGGTGCGGCGGGCGATTCCGGCGGCTTCGGCGATCTGGTCGACGCTGGTCTCGTCGAATCCCCGGGCGCGGAACAGTTCGATCCCGATCGCGCTCAGCCCCTCTCTCGTGGTGGAGGGGCGGCGACCTATCCGAGCGGACGGTTTCCGGCGGCTACGCATGGTGTGAGCCTTCCATGGGTGACATTGTGCACTCGATGCCATTACAGTGGTGAACCGAGTCACAGCGCAACGGGTCTGTGACGCCGGGCTCCGCTCGTGGAGTCCCCATCCGAGGAGGTAGTTGATGTCCGATCGTGACAACACCGTCGTCGAGTCCGACCTGGTCGAGGAGTCCCTCGTGGAAGAGGTGTCCATCGACGGCATGTGCGGCGTGTACTGATCGTGTCCGCCGACGCCGCCACCACAGTGTTCGACGCGCAGAAGGTCGACTCGGCAGGGTTCGATCCGGATACGACGTGGAGGCTGCACCCGCAGGTAGCGCTTCGCCCCGAGCCGTTCGGGGCGTTGCTCTACCACTTCGGGACCCGCAAGCTCTCGTTCCTGAAGAACACCACGATCGTCGAGATCGTCGAATCCCTGCACCAGCATCCGTCCGTGCGGGCCGCGCTCGTCGCGCACGGAATCGACGAGTCGGCTGCACGTCCGTACCTGCGGGCGCTGGCCACCCTGGCCGACTCCCACATGATCGTGCCGGCCTAGACCCCGCCGGTCCCCCTCCCGCCCGCCCCACCGACGAGGACGCAGCCCATGACCTCTGTGCTCGAATCCGCCGCAGTACGAGAAGCTTCCGGCCCGCCCAAGGTCGGCCGCCTGGTCGACCAGTTCGAGAAGGGTCTCGACGCCCCGATCTGCCTGACCTGGGAGCTGACCTACGCCTGCAACCTGTCGTGCGTGCACTGTCTGTCCTCGTCCGGCCGGCGTGATCCGCGCGAGCTGACCACCGAACAGTGCAAGGCGATCATCGACGAACTGCAGCGTATGCAGGTGTTCTACGTCAACATCGGCGGCGGAGAGCCGACCGTGCGCTCGGACTTCTGGGAGCTGGTCGACTACGCCACCGAGCACCAGGTGGGCGTGAAGTTCTCCACCAACGGCGTCAAGATCGACAAGAAGGTCGCCGCGCGTCTCGCGGCCTCCGACTACGTCGACGTGCAGATCTCCCTCGACGGCGCCACCGCCGAGGTCAACGACGCCGTGCGCGGCCCCGGCTCGTTCGCGATGGCCGTGCGTGCCCTCGAGAACCTCGCCGAGGCCGGATTCCGCGACGCGAAGATCTCCGTCGTCGTGACCCGGCACAACGTCGACCAGCTCGACGAGTTCAAGGCCCTGGCCGACCAGTACGGCGCGACGCTGCGCATCACCCGCCTGCGTCCCTCCGGCCGTGCCGTCGACGTGTGGGACGACCTGCACCCCACCC
This sequence comes from Rhodococcus sp. ENV425, assembly GCF_002887785.1. Taxonomy (NCBI): domain Bacteria; kingdom Bacillati; phylum Actinomycetota; class Actinomycetes; order Mycobacteriales; family Nocardiaceae; genus Rhodococcus; species Rhodococcus sp. ENV425. The sequence continues at coordinate 5,655 of NZ_PCZU01000135.1, read as the reverse complement.
ACGAGCAGCAGCGGCAGCTCTACAACTGGCTCGTCGCACACGGCGAGGGTGTGCTGACCGGCGATTCGTTCTTCCACCTGTCCGCCTTCGGTGGCAGCGACGGCGCCGGTGCGCTGCCGGGGCTGAACCTGTGCGGCGCGGGCCGGGTGGTGTGCCTGATCGACCCCGTGGGCGACGTGTACGCCTGCCCCTTCGCCATCCACGACAAGTTCCTTGCCGGGAACATCCTGTCCGACGGCGGTTTCCAGCAGGTGTGGCAGCACTCCGAGCTTTTCACCGAACTCCGGTCGCCGCAGACCGGCGGGGCCTGCAGCAAGTGCACCTTCTACGATTCGTGCCGCGGCGGCTGCATGGCCGCGAAGTTCTTCACCGGTCTGCCGATGGACGGGCCGGATCCCGAATGCGTCCAGGGCTACGGCGAATCCGCGCTCAGCGCCGACCGCACCGTGCCCAAGTCCAGCGTCGACCACTCGCGCACCGGTGAGCGCCGCACCCCGCGCGCGCCCGTCCCGTTGCAGCTGATGGTGCGCCCGCCGTCGCGGGCCTGCGACGAAAACCCGCTCGCCGGAATGCACTAGCCGGCCCCGTTCGTGCAAGTAGGAGAGGCAGATCCATGTCCAAGGAATGGTTCGAAACCGTTGCGGTCGCGCAGCAACGGGCGAAGAAGAAGCTCCCCAGGTCCGTCTACGGCGCCCTCGTGGCCGGCTCCGAGAAGGGCATCACCGTCGAGGACAACCTGACGGCATTCGGCGAGCTCGGCTTCGCCCCGCACGTGGCGGGGTTGTCCGACAAGCGGGAGATGGGCACCCACGTGATGGGTCAGGACATCGCCCTGCCGGTGGTGATCTCCCCGACCGGCGTGCAGGCGGTGCATCCGGACGGCGAGGTCGCCGTCGCCCGTGCCGCCGCGGCCCGCGGTACCGCGATGGGGCTGAGCTCGTTCGCGAGCAAGTCCATCGAGGAGGTCGCCGCGGCCAACGACAAGACCTTCTTCCAGATGTACTGGGTGGGCAGCCGCGACGTGCTGGTCCAGCGGATGGAGCGGGCCCGCGCCGCCGGCGCGAAGGGCCTGATCATGACCCTGGACTGGTCGTTCTCCAGCGGCCGCGACTGGGGCAGCCCCGCCATCCCGGAGAAGATGGACCTCAGGGCCATGTTCCGGTTCGCCCCCGAGGGCATCCTGCGGCCGAGCTGGCTGCTCGACTGGGCGAAGACCGGCAAGGTGCCGGACCTGACCACCCCGAACCTGACCCCGCCCGGCGGCAGTGCCCCGACGTTCTTCGGCGCCTACGGCGAGTGGATGGGCACCCCGCTGCCCACCTGGGAGGACGTGGCGTGGCTGCGGGAGCAGTGGGGCGACGCGCCGTTCATGCTCAAGGGCGTCATGCGGGTCGACGACGCCAAGCGCGCCGTCGACGCGGGCGTCACCGCGATCTCGGTGTCCAACCACGGCGGCAACAACCTCGACGGCACGCCGGCCCCGATCCGGGCGCTGCCGGCGATCGCCGAGGCGGTCGGCAAGGACATCGAGGTGCTGCTCGACGGCGGCATCCGCCGCGGCAGCGACGTCGTCAAGGCCCTCGCCCTCGGCGCCAAGGCCGTGATGATCGGCCGCGCCTACCTGTGGGGCCTCGCCGCGAACGGGCAGGCGGGCGTGGAGAACGTCCTCGACATCTTCGCCGGCGGCATCGGGTCCGCGCTCATCGGCCTCGGCAAGACGTCGATCCACGAGCTGACCCCCGACGACATCGTCGTCCCGCCGGGCTTCCGGCGGGACCTCGGAATCTGAGCGGTCCACCTGCCGATGGGCACCCTCACCGAACCGATCACCCTGGCCGGACGCCACGCGCCGGCCAGGGTGCTCTTCGGGCCGCACGAAACCAATCTCGGTGTGGGGAGGACCTTTTCGTCCGAACACGTGGCGTACTACGAGCGCCGAGCGCGCGGTGGCGCGGGGGTGCTCGTGACCGAGGTCGCCTCCGTGCACCCGCACGACCAGCCCTACGAGCGGGCGCCCCTGGCCGCGGAGTGCGGTCCCGGATGGGCCGCCGTCGTCGCCGCCTGCCGGCCGCACGGCACCCTGGTGCTGGCCGGCCTCGGCCACGCCGGGCTGCAGGGCTCGAGCGCGTGGACCCAGGCACCGCTGTGGGCCCCGTCGCGGGTGGCGGACCCCGCGGTCCGGGAACTGCCCATGGAACTCGGCGACGACGAGATCGATGCGGTGATCGAGGGATTCCGCGCCGCCGCCGCGGTCGCGGTCGCCGCCGATGTCGACGGGATCGAACTGGACGCCGGGCCGACCGCGCTGCTGCGCCAGTTCCTCTCGGGCCTGACCAACCGGCGCACCGACCGCTACGGCGCCGACCGGTCGTTGCTGTTGCGGCGGGTGGTCGCGGCCGTGCGCGCCGAACTCGGCCCCGGGCGGATCCTGGCGCTGCGCCTGAGCTGCGACGAGGAGGCGCCCTGGGCCGGCATCACCCCGGAGCACGCCGCCGCCCACGCCCGCGACCTCGCGCCGGACCTGGATCTGCTCACCGTCGTGCGAGGCGGCCTCTACGCCCCCGGCGCGTACCGGCCCGACGCGCACACGCCGGCCGGGTTCAACGCCGGACTGTGCCGCGCCGTCCGCGACGCGGTGGCGGGCGCCGTCCCCGTCGTCCTGCAGGGCAGCGTCGTCGACCCCGCCGCCGCGCAGCGCGCCCTCGCCGAGGGGGTGGGCGACCTCGTCGAGATGACCCGCGCGCAGATCGCCGATCCGGACCTCGTCACCGCCGTGCGCGAGGGCCGCTCGCCCCGGCCGTGCGTGCTGTGCAACCAGGCCTGCCTGGTGCGCGACTTCCGCAATCCCCGGGTCGGCTGCATCGGCAACGCGGAGGCCGGGCACGAGACGCGCGCGCCGCAGCCTCCGGCCGCCGCCGCGCGGGACGTCCTCGTGGTCGGTGGGGGACCGGCCGGGCTCGAGGCCGCCCGGGTCCTCGCGGAGCGCGGTCACCGGGTCCGCCTCGTCGAGCGCGCCGGACGCGTCGGCGGGATGCTGCGCACCGCGGCGGTGGGCACGGGACGCGACACGCTCTCCGCG
>NZ_PCZU01000135.1:0-2530 GCF_002887785.1 Rhodococcus sp. ENV425 | reverse complement strand
CCGCGCGCTCGGCGTGCGGATCGACACCCGTCGTGCCGTCACCGCCGGCGAACTCGAGGACGCCGTGGCCGCGGGCGAGGCCGTCGTGCTCGCCACCGGCAGCCGGGACCGGCCCCCCGAGTACCCGGCCGAGGAGGGCCACTACGTCACCGCAGCCGGCCTGCTGGCCGGTGGCCCGATCGCCGTGCGGCCGGTCGTGGTGTGGGATCCCGTCGGGGGTCCCGTCGCGGTGGGCATCGCGGAACAGCTTGCCGCCCAGGGCTATACCGTCTCGTACGCCACGACGGACCCGATCGCCGGGTCGCGGCTCGCGCCGACGGGCGACCTGGTCGCGGCGAACACCCGGCTGCAGCGGGCCGGGGTCGCCCGGCACCTCGGGGTCACGGTGCGACGGGTCGGCGCCGACGCGGTCGAACTCGAGCACCGGCTGACCGGACGGCGCACCGACGTCGCCGGCGCGCTGCTCGTCGACTGCGCCCCGGGGCTGCCGGAGGACACCCTGTACCGGACCGGGCTGACACGGATCGGCGACTGCCTGGCGCCGCGAAGTGTCCACCAGGCGGTACGGGAGGGTCACACGCTCGGATCCGAACTGTAACCTGTTGCAGACTGCTACGGATCGGAAGGATCGACGAATGGGCGAGTTCGACGGCAAGGTCGTGTTCATCACCGGCATTGCGCGCGGTCAGGGACGCAACCACGCGATCCGGTTCGCGCGGGAGGGCGCGTCGATCATCGGCGTCGACATCGCCGGTCCCGTCTCGGAGTACAACTCCTACGCCCCGGTCACCGAAGCCGACTTCCACGAGACCGTCCAGCTCGTCGAGGCCGAGGGGGCGAAGATCCACGCGCGCATCGCCGACGTGCGCGACAGCGCCGCCCTGAAGTCCGTCGTCGACGACGGCGTCGCCCAGTTCGGCCGCCTCGACGTCGTCGTCGCCAACGCGGGCATCTGCAACTGGAACCGCTTCTGGGAGATGCCCGACGAGCAGTTCGAGGAACTGATCGACATCAACCTCACCGGCGTCTTCAAGACCCTCAAGGCCGCCACGCCCGCCATGATCGAGGCCGGCAACGGAGGGTCGATCATCGTCGTGAGTTCCGTCGCCGGGCTGAAGGCCATGCCCGGCCAGGCCAACTACGCCGCCGCGAAGTTCGGCCTCGTCGGCCTGACCCAGAGCGCCGCCAAGGAGCTCGGCGAGTACCGCATCCGGGTCAACTCCATCCACCCCTACGGCGTGAACACCCCGATGGGTACCGACCAGGGCGCGCTGACGCTGTTCGAGAAGTACCCGCACTGGCTGCCGAGCTTCGCCCCGATCCTCACCGAGAAGCCGATCGCCGACGTCGACGACATCACCGAGGCCGTGCTGTATCTCGCGAGCGACCGCGCCCGGACCGTCACCGGCAGCCAGATGGCCCTCGACCAGGGGAACTCGAAGGTGTGAGCGAAACCTGCTCCGCCGGACCGCACCCACGGCTGGCCGCCCCGCTGCGGCTCGGCCCGGTCACGCTGCGCAACCGGGTGGTGTTCTCCGCGCACCTGACCAACTTCGCCGAGGACGGGCTGCCCACCGCGCAGCACGCCGCGTACTACGCGGCGCGGGCCGGCGGTGGAGCCGGGCTGATCGTCTCGGAGGAGCACACCGTGCACCCGACGGACCGGCCCTACGAGAAGCTGATCCGCGGGTACGACCCCGCGGTGGTGCCCGGGTACCGGCGGATCACCGACGCCGTGCACGCCCGCGGCGGGCGAATCTTCGCCCAGCTCAACCACAACGGCGCCCAGGGCTGCGGCATGTACACCGGCCTGCCGCTGTGGGCGCCCAGCGCCGTGCCCGACCTGCTGTTCCGGGAGGTGCCCAAGGCGCTCGAGGAGCACGAGATCCGCGACCTCGTCGAGGGGTACGCCCGCGTCGCCGAGCACTGCCGTGCCGGCGGATTCGACGGGGTCGAACTGCAGTGCTCGCAGGCGTCGATCGTGCGGCAGTTCCTGTCCCCGGGCACCAACCTGCGCACCGACCGGTACGGCGGACCGCTCCGGAACAGGGCGCGGTTCCTGCTCGAGGTCGTCGGGGCACTGCGCGCGGCGGTCGGGTCCGACCTGGTCGTGGGGGTCCGCCTCAGCGGGCACGACGGCACCGACGGCGGGATCACCCTCGACGACGCCGTCGCCGTCGCCGCCATGATCGAAGACAGCGGGCACGTCGACTACCTGAACACCTCGATCGGCGTGGCCACCGAGACGCTGCACCTGATCGAGGCGTCCATGGCCACGCCCCACGGCTACGCGTTGTTCGTGCCCGACGCGATCCGGCGGCGGGTGCGGCTGCCGGTCGTCGGCGTCGGACGCTTCACCACCCCCGCCCAGGCCGAGGCGGCCCTCGCCGAGGGGCGCTGCGACCTCGTCGGCGTCGTCCGCGGCCAGATCGCCGACCCCGACTTCGCCGCCAAGGCTCTCGCCGGCGACGACGAGGCCGTGCGTCCGTGCCTGGCCTGCAACCAGGAGTGCATCGGCCGGGTAGGGCTC
>NZ_PCZU01000134.1:0-3429 GCF_002887785.1 Rhodococcus sp. ENV425 | reverse complement strand
ACCAGGACCGCCACCGTGGCGGTGAGCATCACGGGGAAGCGGTTCACCAGCGGATACGCGACGTTGAGCGCCAGATCCTTCAGGCCGCCGCCGCCGGATTCGACGAGGAACTCCTGCGCGATCGGGACGGCGACGAGGAGCAGCAGCGGCGGCTGCGCCATCGCCGTGAACAGCGCCCGGTGCTGCACGGCCGCCACCGCCGCGATGCATCCGAGCACGTAGAACGCGGAGAACGCCGAGCCGAGCTCGTTACCGCGTGCCGCGTCGATGAGGAAGCCGAGCAGGGTCGAGCCCGCCGCGACGAGGATCGCGCCCCACCACGGGACGCCAGGCACAGTGGGCGCCACCGACCGCATGTCGAGCGGCACCGCCGAGCGAGCACGTTGCGTTGCAGACACATGTCGACACTAGACCCATCGGGTCAACTTGCTTCGTCGACAGGACCGCCGGACTCGGAGATGTCGGTCGGAGTCGTGCGGCGCGGCCACGCGTCGACCGGTCGCACCTCCGGATGCTCGCCGTCGAAGATCTCCAGTTCGCTCAGCTTCCGCGCCGTCACCGCCACCCGGGATTCCATCGACGCGACGGTCAGATTGAACGAGTCGACGGCCTTGCCCAGCTGGGATCCGAGCCGATCGAGGTGCCCCCCGACGACGCCGATCCGCTGGTACAGCTCCCGGCCGAGCTGGTGGATCGTCGCGGCCTCCTTCGACAGGGCCTCCTGCCGCCACGTGTGCGCGATGGTGCGCAGCAGCGCGACGAGGGTGGTAGGTGTGGCCAGGATCACGTTCCGGGCGAACGCGTACTCGAGCAGCTCCGAATCCGCGGCCAGCGCCGCATCGAGGAACGGGTCGCCGGGGACGAACAGCACCACGAACTCGGGCGTCGGATCGAACGACTCCCAGTAGGCCTTCGCCGAGAGCTGATCGATATGCGTGCGCACCTGGCGGGCGTGCCGCACCAGGTGCTGGTCCCGCCGGGCGACGTCCTCCTCCTGGGCGGCGTCGAGATAGGCGGCGAACGGCACCTTCGCATCCACGACGATCTGCTTGCCGCCGGCGAGATACACCAGCAGATCCGGGCGCACCCCGTCCTTGGCGACCTGGGTGTCGAAGTCACAGTGCCGCACCATCCCGGCGAGCTCGACCACGCGTTCGAGCTGGATCTCGCCCCATCGTCCGCGCACCTGCGGGGCGCGCAGGGCCGTCACCAGCTGCTGCGTCTGCGTCGAGAGCAGCTGCGAGGCGCGGTGCATGCCCTCGACCTGCTCGGTCAGGCCGGCGTAGGCGTGCACCCGGTTCCGCTCGACGTGCTCCACCTGCCGCGCGAGGGCTCCCACCGCCTCCTGCAACGGCCCGACGAGACGTGAGACCTGCTCGCCGATCGCACCGGAATGCCGGCGGGCGGAATCCTCGCTCACGGCACCGAGCGCCTGCCGCAGTTGCGCTTCGTTCTCGCGCAGGGCCGCGAGCTGGGCCTCCGCCCGCGCGGCGCGGTCGCCGCTGCGCGCGGCGTGCAGCAACCAGCCGAGAACCGCGCCGAGTGCGAGGGCGGCGAGCAACGCGAGTGCCGTGAGTGCCGTCATGGTGCGCATGATGCCCGAGACGACCGACAGGCTCACCCGGACCGGGAGATGCCGTGTCGGTGCGCTGCTCTACGGTCTGACGGCATGCGGATCCTGCACACCTCGGACTGGCACATCGGCCGCACCTTCCACGGCGTGGACCTGTTGTCCGACCAGGCGCAGGCCCTCGCTGCCCTCGCCGACCTCGTCGCCGAGCGGCGCGTCGACGTGGTGGTGGTGGCCGGCGACGTCTACGACCGGTCCATCCCGAGCGCGGATGCCGTCGCGGTGTGCAACGCGGGACTCGAGGCGATCCGCCGGGCCGGCGCCGTCATCGTCGCGACGTCCGGCAACCACGACTCGCCCGTCCGTCTCGGCGCCGCCGCGGCATTCGCCGCCGAGGGCGGGCTGCACCTGATCACCCGGGTCTCCCAGGTCGACCGGCCCGTCCTGCTCGACGACGCCCACGGCACCGTCGCCTTCTACGGCATCCCCTATCTGGAGCCGGAGATCACCCGCGCCGAACTGGGGGTGCCCGAGGCCCGCTCGCACGCGGAGATCCTCGGGGCGGCGATGGACCGGGTCCGCGCCGACGCGCGCGCCCGCGGCGTTCGCGCAGTGGTGCTCGCCCACGCCTTCGTCGTCGGCGCCGAGGCCGCCGGCTCCGAACGGTCGATCTCGGTCGGCGGCGTCGAAACCGTCCCGGCGTCGGCGTTCGACGGCGTCGACTACGTCGCGCTCGGTCACCTCCACTCCCCACAGACCGTCGCCGAGCACATCCGCTACTCGGGCTCGCCGCTGCCGTACTCGTTCGGCGAACGCACCCACCGCAAGGCCGTGTGGCTCGTCGATCTGGACGCCACCGGGCGGGCGGCCGTCGAGCGCGTCGACCTGCCGGTCGTGCGGGGCCTGAGCCGTCTCACCGGCGTCCTCGACGACCTGCTCACCGACGTCGCGCACACCGGGGCGGAAGACCACTACGTCTCGGCCGTCCTCACCGACGCCGTGCGCCCCCTCGACGCGATGCGTCGGCTGCAGTCCCGTTTCCCCCGTGCCCTCCACGTCGAGTGGGAACCGCCCGTCGCGGCATCGACCGTCACCTACCGGCAGAAGGTGCGCGGCCGAAGCGACCTCGACGTCACCCGCGGATTCCTGGCCGATGTGCGATCGGAGCCGTCCGAGCGGGAGCTGCGCTGGGTGCAGCAGGCGCTGCGCGACGTCGACCGTGCCGCGGGCGTCGGGACCGAGCAGACCGTCGCACCGGGGGAGGCGTCCGCGTGAGGCTGCACCAGCTGGAGATCACCGCGTTCGGGCCGTTCGCCGACACCGTGCGGGTGGACTTCGACGAGCTCGGCGCGGACGGGCTGTTCCTGCTGCACGGCCGCACCGGCGCCGGCAAGACCTCCATTCTCGACGCGGTGGCGTTCGCCCTGTACGGCACGGTGCCCGGAGCCCGCGCCGACGGACGCCGGCTGCTGTCGGACCACGCCCCCGCCGGCACCGCACCGCAGGTGAGTCTCGAGGCGACCATCGCGGGCCGGCGGCTGCGGATCGTGCGCAGCCCCGACTACGAGCGCCCGAAGCTGCGCGGGACCGGGACCGTCAAGCAGAATGCCAAGGCGAGCCTGACCTGGCTCGACGGCTCGGGCGAGCACCTCTCGCGGCTGCCCGACATCGGGGAGGCCGTCCGGCGCCTGCTCGGGATGAGTGCCGAGCAGTTCTTCCAGGTGGTGCTGCTGCCGCAGGGCGAGTTCGCGAAGTTCCTGCGCGCCGACAGCGAGGACCGCGGCAAGCTGCTCGAGCGGCTGTTCGACACCACGCGATTCGGCTCCGTCGAGCGCTGGTTCAAGGACCGCCGCAGCACC
>NZ_PCZU01000017.1:0-596 GCF_002887785.1 Rhodococcus sp. ENV425 | reverse complement strand
CCGGTGCTGTGGGTGCTGCTGGTGGTGGTGCCGATCGTGTTCATCGCCTTGTCGAAGGCGATGACCGTCCCCGAGTTCGGAATGTTCTCCCTGGTCGAGGACGGACAGGCGGTGACGGAGGTGTTCTGGCTGCCGGACGTGCATGCCGGGACCATGACTCCGATCGCGATTGCGTCGCTGTCGGCGCTGGCCGGGTTGTTCGTGGTGCTCGATGCGCGCAGCGGTGATCGGCGACTGTCGCTGGCCGGCTTCGGCGCCGGGGTGCTGCTGGCGGTCCGGTTGACGGTGATCGCGGTGGCGGCGATGGTGGTGACCGCCTCGTCGTTGCTGGTCACCGCCGCGGTGTTCGATGCCCGTCAGTGGGGCCTGTACGCGGCCGGGAATCTACTGCTGGCATGGACCTACGGGCTGGTGGGCGTGTGCCTCGGGCCGCTGTTCGGGCGGGTCGGCGGCGTGTTCATCGCGTTCTTGGTGCCCTTCCTGGATCTGGGGATCGGGCAGAGTCCGATGCTTCGTCCGCAGCCGCCGCAGTGGGCGCAGCTGCTGCCCGGCTACGGCGCGACCCGGATGATCCTCGACGGCGGGCTGACCGACAG
>NZ_PCZU01000133.1:44694-48867 GCF_002887785.1 Rhodococcus sp. ENV425 | reverse complement strand
CGGCGACGGCCGCGGCCGCCGACCCGATCGTGAACAGGGCGCTCGGCACCCCGGCGAGACTCGTGCTGCCCAGCATGTCCTGCGCGAGGAGCGCGCCGACGGTCACGCCGGCGGCCAGGCCCGCACCGCTGAGGATCTGCGCGGCCACCAGCACGGTCAGGACGCGGCGCTGTTCCGGGATCGGTTCGGTCACAGCCGGGAGGGTACGCCGGTAACGTCGGCGGTGACCCGGCGGTAAGGAGACACGGTGACCGATTCGGAGAAGGTCGAGAACGAGAACGCCCGCGTATCGCGGATCTTCGACGAGATGTCGAAGAACTACGACCGCGGCATGGGCCTGGTCGAGCGGCTGATCCTCGGGCCGGCCCGGCACTGGGCGGCCGCGCAGGCCCGCGGCCGCGTCGTCGAACTCGCCGTCGGCACCGGGCTCAACCTTCCCCTCTACGGGCCGGAGGTCGAGCACGTCGTCGGCATCGACATCTCACCGAGGATGCTCGAACTCGCCCGGGCGAAGGCCGCCGCCGATCCGCGCGTCGAACTGCGGGAGGGCGACGTCCAGGCCCTCGATCTGCCCGACGCGAGCGCCGACACCGTGCTCTCGACCTTCACGTTCTGCACCGTGCCCGACCCGGCCCGCGCCGCCGCCGAGGCGCACCGCGTGCTCGTCCCCGGCGGCCGCGTCGTCCTCGCCGAGCACGGGCCGTCGACGAACCGGGCGCTGCGCGCCCTGCAACGGGGCATCGAGCCGCTCAGCATCCGCTTCGGCGCCGACCACCTGCTCCGCGACCCCGTCCCCTATCTCACCGAGGCCGGCCTCGTGGTCGACGACGTGCACCGCACCGGGCGGATGGGCATCGTGTTCCGGGTGCTCGCCCACAAACCGGCGTGACCTCCTCCCGAGCCGAGCGAACGTGCCATCGCGTCGATCTGCGGAGATGAGCGATACATTCGCTCGGTTCGGGAGGGGACGTCGGCGCCGGAAAGGGCCGCGGAAGCGTGCCTAGAGCTCACCGGTCACCGGCAGCAGCCGCAGCTCCCGCGCCCGGGTGATGGCCTCGACCCGGGTGTGGACCTCGAGCTTGCGGTAGATGCTGCGCAGCTGCGTCTTGACCGTGTTCGGGGAGACGAACAGGAGCCGGGCGATCTCGCTCTGCGGTGATCCGTCGGCCAGCAACGCGAGCACCTGCCTCTCCCGCGGGGACAACTCGACCCGCACGACCTCGTCCGGGAACACCGCCTCGACGGAACCGCCCGGCACCGCAATACCGCTGCGCTCGACGAGCTCTCGCCGATGCCGGTCCGGCACGGTCGTGAAGGCGCGCCGATTGCCGAGCGTCCGGGCGAGCGTGCAGGCGCGCTCCCAGCACACGATCGCGGACCGGGGATTGCCGAGATCGAGCTGCGCGGCGGCGTCCAGCAGCAACGCCTCGAGATGGGCCCGCGGGAATCCGCAGTCCGGCCACGACACCCGCGCGAGCTTCTTGGCGGCCCGGTCGGGACTCCCACCGAGCAGATCCACCCGCGCGTCGGAGACGACGAGTATCGGATGGTGCCGGGGCTCCTGGTCCGCCACGGCGCGGGCCAGGTTGCCGTTGCCGAGAGCCAGGTGCAGGTCGATCTCCGTCGCGGTGAGCAGCGTCCGGGAGAATGCGCCGTCGCCGTGCCGGTGGGCGTGGCCGGCGACGGTGTGGTGCAACCACGTCAGACCCGCGTACGCCTCGAGGGTGAGCAGGGCGTGCTGGGCGTGGGCGTAGGCGACGAACCCCCACAGCTCCTCCCGATCGCTGGGCGCGCCGAGCAGCTCGATTATCGACTCGGCCGCGCCCACGTCGAGCGCGTCGAGATGGGTCAGGGCCGCGGCGACCCGGCCGCCGACCTTGACGAGTTCGCCGAAGAGCCCGTCGGACGGTTCCGTCGTCGCCTCCCGGTCGAGCCACCGGCGGGCGCGCGGGACGTCGCCGACCAGAGCCCAGTTGAGCGCCGAGCTGCCCGCGGCGTTCTGGACGATGTAGGGGGTGTCCGCGGCGACACCGCCGCGGTAGGCCAGTTCGAACTGCCGGTTGGATTCGGCCAGCTCCGCGACGAGCTGGAAGGTGATCGCCCACTGGACCCGCAGCAGCGGCAGCTGCGGGGTGATGTTGTCCGGCTGGTGCATGAGCATGCTCTGTACCAGCGGCTCGAGCCGTCGCGTGCAGTCGGCGCCCTGGACGAAGTCCCCGGCGACACGCAGCGCGAGCGACTGCACCGTCGCCAGGTGCAGGACGTTCGCGGCGTCCGGCCCGGCGCCGAGCGTGTGCAGCTCGTCGGGTTCGCTCGGAAGCGACGCCCGCAGGATGGGGTGATCGGCGAGCATCTGCACGAACAGCGCCCGTCCGGCGAGCACCGCCGGGTAGTCCTCCAGGAAGTCCTCCGGGATTGTCCGCAACACGAGGATGAGCACCTCCAGGTGCTCGGAGACCATCTCGCCCCAGCTGCGCTCCACGATGCCCGCGGCCATCGTCCAGTTGCGAGCCTCGGCCGCGTACACCGCGGCCTGCGCCGGCCGGCCCGCATCCCGGTGCAGGCGCGCGAGAAAGGTCATCAGCTCGTCGACCCGTGCGGGCTCCTCCTGCCGGGCCTGTTCCAGTACCGCCGACCGCAGGGCCGACGGCCACGACCACGTCCGTGTCTCGTCCGCCTCGTCGACGACGAGCAGGCCTCGCGCCTCGAGACGGTCGAGCAGCGCGGCCGGCTCGGGCCGGCCGGTGAGCTCGGCGGCGAGTTCCGCGTCGAGATCGCGGGCGGCGACGACGCACATCGCGAACGCCCGTTCCTCGGCGGTGAGCGTGTCGAGCAGACCGGACGCGAACCCGGCGATGGCGACGGCCAGGTCGGGGGAGGGCCGGCCCTCCTCGTCGACCGGTGCGCCCCGGTGCAGCCGGGCGACGTTCAGGGCGCCCGAGATCAGCTGGGGCAGCCCGCCCAGGGCGCGGCACAGGTCGCCGTACTCGTCGATCCCGAGTTCCACCCCGGCGGCGCGGAAGAGTTCCGCCGTCTCCCGGGGCGTGAACCGGAGGTCGTGGGCGGAGACGAACGTGCAGTCGAGGCCCGCCGCGGCCACGATGGCGGACGTGGTGCTGCCGCGAAGACAGACGGCGACGTCCACGGACGGGCAGCGATCCAGCAGCTGCCGGATCGTCGGCAGCAGGTCGTCGAGGGCGGTGCCGGGGAGCCCGTCGAGGACGAGCAGGGACGGCGTTCCGCCGAGGGTCGAGGCGAGCCGGTCGACCGGGTCGCCGGCCACGACATGGTCGCCCAGCACCGCGCACGCGTCGGACCAGATGCGGTCCGGTGTCCCGTCGTCCGTCGCCGCCGGCACCCACGCGACGTCGCGCCCGGGTACGCCGCCGCCGTGCAGCCACGTGGCGAGCAGCGTGCTCTTGCCGAACCCGTCCGGTGCGTGGACCACCGTCAGCGCAGACCCGCGGTCGAGCATCTCGAACAGGCGAGGACGGGGCAGCGCGGTGGCCAGCGCCCGCCACGTCGGTACCCCCGTACGGCCGGCGCCGGGGACACTCACGGCAACTCCTCTCGATCGGTCGGTCCACGCAAGCCTGCATGTGCGGTCTCCACCGATACCCCGGTGTCCCCGACAGACCCTTCGGCACGGGCAGACTACCTGGTCTCTTACGGATCGAGGGGAGGGATGTCCGGTATGCGTAGTCCCACCAGGTGATATATGCGACGAGGGGGAGGTTGTCGACTGCGGCACTCGAACGATGCCGCGACAACCTCCCCCTCGGGGCGAGAAAGTTCCCTATCGGGTGGCGCTGAGCCGGGCCTTCTCCAGGGCAGCCAGGGTGCGCAGGACGGTGGCCTTCTGCTTCTCGAGGTCACCGCGGCGGGCGCGGGCGGCGAGGCCGGACTGCTCGGCGACGAGGGCGAGCTGCGCGTCGATCGCGGAGAGCTGGTCGAGCAGCGCGAGGGCGCGGTTCTGGATCTCGTCGACGTCGACGGCGCCGGTGCGCACCGGCGCGGGGGCCGGCTCGGAGGCGGCGCGCTGCGACGGGCGCGACGAGGACGTGCGCGGCGTGGCGGTCCGGCGCGCCGGGGCGGTCTCGGCGACGACGGCGGCGGCGCGGGGGCGCAGGGCCTTGCGGACGAGGGCGGGGTCGGGCTGTTCGGCGAGCCGGA
>NZ_PCZU01000133.1:33612-44633 GCF_002887785.1 Rhodococcus sp. ENV425 | reverse complement strand
GCAGGGTGCCGCCGATGGGACGCAGGCCGTACATGCCGACGAACTTGCGCGCCTCGTCGATGATCGACTCGTGCGTGCGGCAAGTGGCGCAACGGGGTTCGTTGCGGAACTCCTCGACGGAATCGGTGTCGCCGCACCAGACGCAGGCTCCCGGCCTCCACCGGCGGACGGTCTCGAGTTTCGCGTTTTCGGTGGGGGCCTCGAGGGTTTGAGCGTCGATCACGAGGAGCCACCTTAAGTCAAAGCCGGCCCGGTCGGTCGGGGGGGTCCTGCACGACCTGCGGCTGAGGGATGTCGGAGTGATGAAGATCATGTTAACCGTCGGCGTCCGGGCGGCAAAGCCTTGTGCCACACGACTTTCCATACCGATCGGTTTGCCGAGGGGGCTCGGAATCGACCGCGATGCGAACGCTTTTCAGGCGGCGGTGGCGGCGGTCAGCCACTCCACGAGCGGCCGGACGTCGCGCCAGGTGGTGCGCACCTCGTCGAGGGTGCGCGGCGTGTCGAGCCACTCAGGCGACGGGTGCTCCCGCGCGGCGGTGAGGGACTTGTGCCGCAGCAGGTCGAGACGGGGGTGGTCCTCCGCGACGCCGCGCGGACGGGTCTTCAGCCGTTCGCCACCGATCTCGTACCCGGCCCGGCGCAGCCGCCGCACGAGCGTCTCGAGCCGGGGGCCGTGGCGCGAATCGTCCACGGTGGCACGGTATGCGGAGACCTGTGCGGACGAGCCCGCGTAGAAGCCGCCGGCGATCCGCAGCCCGGCGGCGTCGATCTGCACGTAGAACCCGACGCCGGGCCCGGTTTGCACGAATCCGCCCTGATGAGTCTTGTACGGCGACTTGTCCGCGCTGAAGCGGACGTCGCGATGCGGACGAAACGCCTTGCCCGGGCCGAACTCCGGTTCGAGTTCCGCGAGCAGGGCAAGCATCGGGCCGCGCACGCAGTCGTCGTAGACGGCCTTGTGCGCGGCCCAGAACGGCTTGCTGTTGTCCGCCTCGAGGTCTTCGTAGAAGTCGAGGGCGGCAACGGGGAAGCCGGTGAACATGCCGGGTGTCCTTTCGGTCCGGTGACGGTCCGAAAGTACACCGCCTTCCGCGACTACGCGGAACCGTTGAACAGCGACGTCACCGAGCCGTTCTCGAACACCTCCTGGATGGTGCGCGCGAGCAGCGGCGCGATCGACAGGACGGTGAGCGTCGGGAACCGCTTCTCGTCGTCGATCGGCAGCGTGTTGGTGACGATGACCTCCTCGGCACCGCACGCGGCGAGGCGCTCGGAGGCGGGGTGCGAGAGCACGCCGTGGGTGGCGGCGATGACGACGTCGCCCGCGCCGGCCTCCTTCAGGATCTTCACGGCCCCGGCGATGGTGCCGCCGGTGTCGATCATGTCGTCGATGAGGATGCAGGTGCGGCCCTCGACCTCACCGACCACGCGGTTGGACTTGACCTGGTTCGGGACCAGCGGGTCGCGGGTCTTGTGGATGAACGCCAGCGGGGCGCCCCCGAGGGTGTCGGCCCACTTCTCGGCGACGCGGACGCGGCCGGAGTCGGGGGAGACCACGGCGATGTTCTCGACGCCGTACCTGTCGCGGATGTACTCGGCGAGCTGGCCCTGGGCGTGCATGTGGTCGACCGGGCCGTCGAAGAAGCCCTGGATCTGGTCGGTGTGCAGATCGACGGTGATGATGCGGTCCGCGCCGGCGGTCTTGAGCAGATCGGCGATCAGGCGGGCGGAGATGGGCTCACGGCCGCGGTGCTTCTTGTCCTGGCGGGCGTACGGGTAGAACGGCAGGACGGCGGTGATGCGCTTGGCCGAGCCTCGCTTGAGCGCATCGATCATGATGAGCTGTTCCATCACCCACTGGTTGAGCGGGAACGGGTGGCTCTGCAGCACGAACGCGTCGGAGCCGCGCACGGACTCCTCGAACCGCACGAAGATCTCGCCGTTGGCGAAGTCACGCGCGGTCTGCGGGGTGACCTGGACGTCGAGCTCCTTCGCCACCTGCTCGGCCAGCTCGGGGTGGGCCCGGCCGGAGAAGAGCATCAAGTTCTTCTGGTTGTCGATCCAATTGGAGGTCACTGGTCCTGGCCGTCCTTATGCCGTTCGATCTCTTGCTGCTGCCGTGCTGCAGACGCTGCCTCGGCCGCGGGGGTCCCGGGTCGGTTTCGCTGGACCCAGCCTTCAATATTGCGCTGTGGCGCACCCGACACCGCAAGCGCCCCCGGCGGAACGTTGCGGCGCAGGACCGTGCCGGCGCCGGTGTAGGCTCCGTCGCCGACCGTCACGGGCGCCACGAACATGGTGTCCGACCCGGTCCGGACGTGGGATCCGACGACCGTGCGCGACTTGTGCACGCCGTCGTAGTTGACGAACACGCTCGAGGCCCCGATGTTCGAGTACTCGCCGATGGTGGCGTCGCCGACGTAGGTCAGGTGCGGCACCTTCGAGTGCGGCCCGATCTCGGCGTTCTTGGTCTCCACGAACGTGCCGATCTTGCCGGACTCGCCGAGGTCGGTGCCCGGCCGCAGGTAGGCGAACGGCCCGACGGTCGCGCCCTCGCCGATCACGGAGTCCGACCCGTGGGTGCGCACGACCGACGCCCCGGCGCCGATCCGCACGTTCGTCAGCGTGGTGTCCGGGCCGATCACCGCGTCCTCGTCGACCACGGTCCGGCCGTGCAGCTGCACCCCGGGGTGCAGGGTCACGTCCCGGGCGAGGACCACGTCGACGTCCACCCACGTGCTGGACGGGTCGAGCACGGTCACACCCGCCCGCATCCAGTGCTCGAGGGTGCGCCGGTTCAACTGCGCGGCGAGCGCCGCGAGCTGCACCCGGTCGTTCGCGCCCGCGACCTTCATCGCGTCGGCGAGCTGGGCGGCGAACACCGGCAGGCCGTCCTCCCGGGCGATCGTGACCACGTCCGTCAGGTACAGCTCGCCCTGCGCGTTGTGGGCCCGCAGCCGGGTCAGCGCGCTGCGGAGGAACTCCGCGTCGAAGGCGTAGATGCCGGCGTTGACCTCGTTGATGGCAGCCTGCTCGGCGTCGGTGTCGGTCTCCTCGACGATCTCGCGGATCTCGCCGTGGCCGTTCCGGACGATGCGGCCGTACCCGGTGGGATCGTCGGCGAGGAACGTCAGGACGGTCACCGCCGACTGCGCCGGTTCGGCGAGGTGCTCGGCTTCGAGAGCCTCGAGGGTGTGGCCGTCGAGCAGCGGGACATCGGCGTTGGTGACGACGACCACGCCGGAGAAGTCGCCGGGCAGCGCGTCGAGCCCGCACTGCACCGCGTGCCCGGTACCGAGCTGCCGGTCCTGGACCGCGATCGACACCTTGCGGTCGAGCGTCTCGGCGATCTCGGCGGTCGCGGCGGAAACCCGCTCGCGCTCGTGCCCGACGACCACCACCAGGTGGCTCGGGTCCAGCTCTGCGGCCGCGTGCAGCGAATGGGCGAGCATCGTGCGACCCCCGAGTGTGTGCAGCACCTTCGGGGTCTTGGATCGCATTCGCGTACCCGCTCCGGCCGCCAGAACGACAACTGCGGTCTGCACTTGCATGAAGCTCCCTCGACGTTCGACATGCGCAGGTTCGGCACCGGCAGGGGAGCTCGCCGGCCCCGACTGCCCCGCTCCGCCGCCAGGACTCGAACCTGAACTATCTGAACCAAAATCAGAGGTGCTGCCGATTACACCACGGCGGACTGCCGCATTCCCGGCGCCGACGCCCCGGTCATGCGTCTGTGATCCTCGCATGCCGCCACACCCGGAGTCGAACGCGGGGCCGGGCGCGTCGCCGCCACGGATAGGCTGATCGCAACCCGCCGCGCGTCGTCCTCGGTGTTTTCCGGTGGCACAGGGTCCGGCCGGGTGCCGGAAAGGATGTACACGTGTCGAAACCGTCGCAGAACCACGCCGACCGCAGCCCCCGGGTCCGGATGACCGGGACCCAGCGCCGGGAACAGCTCATCGAGATCGGGCGGGCGATCTTCGCCGAGCGCGGCTACGAGGCGGCGTCGATCGAGGAGATCGCCCAGCGGGCCCAGGTCTCCAAGCCCGTGGTCTACGAGCACTTCGGCGGCAAGGAAGGCCTGTACGCCGTGGTCGTGGACCGGGAGATGTCGACCCTGATGTCGATGATCAGCGCGAGCCTGACGCAGAACCGCTCGCGCATCCGGGTCGAGCGGGTGGCGCTCGCCCTGCTCACCTACGTCGAGGAACGCACCGACGGCTTCCGCATCCTCGTGCGGGACTCCCCGGTCGCCGCGGAGGAGGGCACGTACTCGTCCCTGCTGAACGAGGCGGTGCGGCAGGTGGCGCACATCCTCGCCGGCGACTTCTCCCGCCGGGGCTTCGACCCGGACCTGGCCCCGCTGTATGCGCAGGCGCTGGTGGGCATGGTCGCGACGGCCGCCACGTGGTGGCTGGACGAGCGCAGCCCGTCGAAGGAGGTCGTGGCCGCCCACCTGGTGAACCTGTGCTGGAACGGCCTCACCCATCTGGAGGCGAATCCGCAGCTCGGGACCGACTGACCGGGCGATGCGAACTCCCGATCGCGCCCCTACCAGGTGGTATCGTTGCCCAGCCGACTCGACGAGCAATTGCGAGGTGATCGTGGTACCCAGCGGAGCGGCGATCGGCGCCGATCGTCCGGGTCGCCGGGCGGCGCCGAGCCCGCATCGAGGGGGATGAATGGCCCGGCAGGTTCGCGCCGAGGTGACGCGCGACTCCGTGTTGCGCGGCGCCGCGGAAGTGTTCATGAATCTCGGCTACGCCAACGCCAGCCTCAACGAGATCATCCAGCAGTCCGGTGTCACCAAGGGCGCGCTGTACTTCCACTTCGCCTCCAAGGAGGAGCTGGCCCGCGCGGTCATCGACGAGGGCTTCGCCCGGCTGGGTTCGGCCGGGCTGAGCGCGATCAGCGACCGGACCCCCGCCCTCGAGACCATGATCGAACTGTCGGTTCTCACGGTCGACGTGTCCCGCGCCGACCCGATCGTGCGCGCCATGTTCCGGCTGGTGATCGAGATCGGCGACTACCGCGGGTCCGGGGAAGGGGTCTTCGCGATCTGGCTCTCGACGGTGCAGGATCTCGCCAAGCGGGCCCTCGCGGAGGGCGACCTGAGCGAGGAGCTCGAACCGGACGCGGTGGGCCTGCTCGTGCTGCAGGCCCTGACCGGGGCTCGCGCGGTCGCGGCGGCACTGAATCGTCGGGACGAACTCGTCGAGCACCTCGAGAACATGTGGCGCCTGCTGGTGCCCGCGCTCGTGCCCGCCGACAAGGTCGAGTACTTCCGGCAGTTCGTCTCGCGCCGGCTGCGGGTGTAGCCGGGCGATTGCGTTCGGTGCCTCCGCCTGACACGATCGCCGCCGTGACCCTGGGACCGTTCGACGCGGACGCGGCCGGTGCGGCACTCGCCCGCACCCTGGACGAGCTCGGCGCCGCTGCCGCCGTGACCATCACCCCGGTGCCGGCGATGCTCACCACCGCCCAGGCGGCGGACGTGCTCGGCGTCGGTCGCCGGCATGTGGGCCGCCTCGTCGACGACGGCACCCTGCCGTCCCGGTTCCGCGGCCTGCACCGCCGCATCCGCCGCGCCGACGTCCTCGCCTACGCCGAGCGGCGCGCCGAGACCCGGACCCGGGCCCTGGACACCGTCGCCGACCTGAGCCGCCGCGACGGCCTCTACGACGACGACTTCTAGGGGGAACGGTCGTGCCGATCCGAGCGGTACTCGACGCGCCGGCGCTGACGCCGCCACGCGTGCGTGACGTGCTGCTCGCCCTGGCCGAAGACGCGCTGTTCCAGCCCTATTGGAGCGACGGCATCGTCGCCGAGGTGGAGCGGCGGCTGCCGTCGCACATGTCGCGCCCGGCGCGGGACTTCCTGTTCGCCGAACTCGAAACCGCCTTCCCCGAGGCCCGGGTGACCTGGCCGGCCACGGTGCTGCGGGAGGTGCCGTACATCAGCGATCCCCGCGACGCGCACCTGACCGCGGTGGCGCTGTTCGCGCAGGCCGACGTCGTCGTCACCACCGACGCCGGTCTCGCTCGCTCGCTCGAGCGGTCCGGGGTCGAGCCGCAGACGCCGGACGCGTTCGTCGCGTACGTGCTCGACGCCGAGCCGCAGCGTTGCCGGCGCGTGCTGCTGCGGATGGTGCGACGGCGGTGGCTCGGGCCCGGCGAGGAGACCCCCGACGCCGCCCTGCAGACCCGGCTGGCCGCGTGGGCCCGTCGCGATCTCGGCGACAACAGCGCCGATCTGCTGGCCGCGGACCCGGTCCGACCGTGACCGGACGCCCCCGGTGGTCCTGGCAGCCCGAACCGGACACCGCATAGACTCGGACGGTCCTCTTCTCGAACCCAGGAGCGCCCTTCCCGTGTCCGACGTGTCCGTCACCCCCCTGTCCGGATTGGCGCGGATCGCGCTGGCCGACGCTCAGCTCGAACGTGTGGCCGCCCTCGCCGGGACCGCCGAACAGGCCCTGGTGGCTCCGCCGTCGGCCCGGCCGTTCGTCGCCGCCGCGCTGGCCGCGAAGACGCCGCTGCTCGTGGTGACCGCGACCGGCCGCGAGGCGGACGACCTGACGGCCGAACTGCACGAGATGCTCGGCGACGTCGTCGCGCAGTTCCCGTCGTGGGAGACGCTGCCGCACGAGCGGCTCTCGCCCAGCGCCGACACCGTCGGCCGCCGGTTGCAGGTGCTGCGCCGGCTCGCCCACCCCGAGGACCGCGACTACGGCCCCGAGCTGCGGGTGATCGTCGCGACCGTGCGGTCGCTGGTGCAGCCGATGGCCCCGCGTCTGGGCGACATCGAGCCCGTCACCCTGCGGGTCGGCGCGGAGCACGACTTCGACGAGCTGATCGAGCGGCTCGTCGAGCTGGCCTACACCCGCGCCGACATGGTCGGCAAGCGCGGCGAGTTCGCGGTGCGCGGCGGCATCCTCGACGTCTTCCCGCCGACCGCGGACCATCCGGTGCGGGTCGAGTTCTGGGGCGACGAGGTCACCGAGCTGCGCCCGTTCTCCGTCGCCGACCAGCGGTCCATCCCAGAACTCGAGGTGGGCACCCTCATCGCCCCGCCCTGCCGGGAGCTGCTGCTCACCGAGCAGGTCAAGGAGCGCGCGGCCCGGCTGGCGCAGGACAACCCGGCCGATGCGGCGCTGGTGGAGATGCTCGACAAGATGGCCTCCGGCATTCCGGTCGAGGGCATGGAGGCGCTGCTGCCGGTGCTGCAGACGGGCGAGCTGCAGCTGTTGACCGACGTCGTGCCGGCCGGCACGCACGTGCTGCTGTGCGATCCGGAGAAGGTGCGCACCCGCGCGGCGGATCTGATGCGCACCGGTCAGGAGTTTCTCGAGGCGTCGTGGACCGCGGCCTCGCTCGGTGGTGCCGCGCCGCTGGACACCGCCAACATGAAGGGCGTGGACCTGGCCGCGTCGGCGTACCGGCCGCTGACCCAGGTGCGGCAGACGGCGGAGGCGGCGGGCCGGCCGTGGTGGACGCTGAGCCCGCTGGCGTCGGGCGCCGACACCGAGGTCGTGCTCGACGTGCAGCCGGCGCCGGAGGTGCGCGGCTCGGACGAGCTGCTGACGATGCTCTTCGCGAACCTGCGCGCGCACGTCACCACCGGCGGGCGGGCCGCGATCGTCGTCGCGGGCGCCGGCACCGGGCAGCGGGTGCTCGAGCGCCTGCAGGAGAACGACGTGCCCGCCGCGCGTCTCGATCCGGGCGCCGAGCCGGTGCGCGGCACGGTCGGGGTTCTGTGCGGCGCGCTGCACGACGGCGTGGTCCTGCCGGGCGACGGCGCGGACGTGCCCGGCCTGGTGCTCGTCACCGAGTCCGACCTCACGGGCAACCGGGTGACCGCCGCCGAGGGGCGCCGCACGCCGGTCAAGCGTCGCAACCAGGTCGACCCGCTGGCGCTCACCGCCGGGGACATGGTGGTCCACGACCAGCACGGCATCGGCCGTTTCGTCGAGATGGTGGAACGGACCGTGGGCGGTGCCCGCCGCGAGTACCTGGTCATCGAGTACGCCCCGAGCAAACGCGGGCAGCCGGGTGACCGGCTGTTCGTGCCGATGGAGTCCCTCGATCAGCTCTCCCGCTACGTCGGCGGCGAGATGCCCGCCCTGAGCAAGCTCGGCGGCTCCGACTGGGCCAACACGAAACGCAAGGCGCGCAAGGCTGTTCGTGAGATCGCCGGGGAGCTGGTGCAGCTGTACGCGGCGCGCCAGGCCGCGCCCGGGCACGCGTTCGCCCCGGACACCCCGTGGCAGAAGGAGATGGAGGACGCGTTCGCGTTCACCGAGACCCAGGATCAGCTCACCGTCATCTCCGAGGTCAAGGCCGACATGGAGAAGGCAGTCCCGATGGACCGCGTCGTCATCGGCGACGTCGGCTACGGCAAGACCGAGATCGCGGTGCGCGCCGCGTTCAAGGCCGTGCAGGACGGCAAGCAGGTCGCGGTGCTGGTGCCCACCACGCTGCTGGCGCAACAGCACCTGCAGACCTTCACGGAGCGGATGGCGTCGTTCCCCGTCACCGTCAAGGGCCTGAGCCGCTTCACCGATCCCGCCGAGTCGAAGGAGACGATCGCTGCCCTCGCCGACGGCGCGGTCGACATCGTCGTCGGCACCCACCGGCTGCTGCAGACCGGCGTGCGCTGGAAGGACCTCGGCCTCGTGATCGTGGACGAGGAGCAGCGATTCGGCGTCGAGCACAAGGAGCACATCAAGGCGCTGCGCACGCACGTCGACGTGCTGACCATGTCCGCGACGCCGATTCCGCGCACCCTGGAGATGAGCATGGCCGGCATCCGCGAGATGTCGACGATCCTCACCCCGCCCGAGGAGCGGCACCCGGTGCTCACCTACGTGGGCGCCTACGCGGACAAGCAGGTCGCCGCCGCCATCCGTCGCGAGCTGCTGCGCGACGGGCAGGTGTTCTACGTGCACAACCGGGTCAGCTCGATCGACAAGGCCGCCAAGCGGATTCGTGACCTCGTCCCCGAGGCGCGGGTGGCGGTCGCGCACGGGCAGATGAACGAGGACACCCTCGAGAAGACCGTGCAGGGCTTCTGGGAACGTCAGTACGACGTCCTGGTGTGCACCACCATCGTCGAAACGGGCCTGGACATCTCCAACGCCAACACCCTCATCGTCGAACGCGCCGATTCGCTCGGCCTGTCGCAGCTGCATCAGCTGCGCGGGCGCGTCGGCCGGTCCCGCGAGCGGGGTTACGCGTACTTCCTGTATCCGCCGGAGAAGCCGCTGACCGAGACGGCGTACGACCGGCTCGCCACGATCTCCCAGAACTCCGACCTCGGTGCGGGCATGGCCGTGGCCATGAAGGACCTCGAGATCCGCGGCGCGGGAAACGTGCTGGGCGCGGAGCAGTCCGGTCACGTCGCCGGCGTCGGGTTCGATCTGTACGTGCGGCTCGTCGGCGAGGCGGTGGAGGCCTTCCGGGCCGCCGCGGACGGCCGGCCCGTCGCCACGGAGGAGGCCGCCAAGGAGGTGCGCGTGGACCTGCCGGTCGACGCCCACATCCCGCCGGACTACGTGACCTCCGACCGGCTGCGGCTCGAGGCCTACCGCAAGCTCGCCGCGGCGCACGACGACGACGCGATCGCCGCGGTGGTCGAGGAACTCGTCGACCGCTACGGCCCGCTGCCCGAGGAGGTCGGCCGGCTGGTGTCGGTGGCCAAACTGCGCCTGTTGTGCCGCGAGTACGCCCTCGAGGAGGTCGCGGTCTCCGGCA
This sequence comes from Rhodococcus sp. ENV425, assembly GCF_002887785.1. NCBI lineage: Bacteria > Bacillati > Actinomycetota > Actinomycetes > Mycobacteriales > Nocardiaceae > Rhodococcus > Rhodococcus sp. ENV425. Next base: position 34,878 of record NZ_PCZU01000133.1, on the reverse strand, counting down.
CCCAGCTGAAGATCTCGCCGATGCATCTGCCGGATTCGAAGCAGATGCGGCTCAAGCGGCTCTACCCGGCGGCGCAGTACCGGGCCACGAGCGGCCTGGTGCAGCTGCCGTTGCCGCGGACCGGTGGGGTGGGCTCCGATCGGGTGCGCGACGTCGAGTTGCTGCAGTACATCGCGGACTTCCTGCTCGCCCTCGACGGTAAGGCGCAGGGTTCGGTGGACGTGCGCGTGCCGGCCGTCGCGAGCGTGTGACCGGGGCGAGCGCAGCGACGGGGAATGTGAGGCGACGGCCGTGACGGTGATTCTGCTCGACCCGTACCGGCCCGGATCGGTGCCGCTCGAGGCGGTGCCGCTGCTGACCGGGCCGCTCGCCTGCACCGACGACGTGCCGGCGGCGGTTCGGGAAATGCTCGGCGCGACAGCGGGATCCGACGCCGAGACGTTGGTGGCCGTCGACGCCGGGCACGAGGCGGTGCGTGAACGCGTGCGGCGGGGTGAGCGGGTGATCGCCGCCCCGCCCGCGCCGGGGGAGCGCCTGCTGCGTGCCGTGGAGGTGATGGACCGGCTGTGGGGATTCGGCGGCTGGGAGGTCACCCAGACGCACGATTCGTTGCGCCGCTACCTGCTCGAGGAGACCTACGAACTGCTCGACGCGATCGAGGAAGGTGACCCGCACGGCCTGCGCGAGGAACTGGGAGACCTGTTGCTCCAGGTGCTGTTCCACTCGCGGATCGCCCAGGAGTCCGGCACCGACCCGTTCACCGTCGACGATGTCGCCGACACGCTTGTCACCAAGCTCGCGTTGCGCAGCCCGCACCTGACCAACGGTCACACCGGCCCGATCGACGTGGCCGAGCAGGAGGCGGCGTGGGAGGTGGCGAAGGCGGCGGAGAAGGCCCGGCCCTCCTGCCTGGACGGCATCGCGATGGCGCAGCCGGCGCTGGCGTTGACCGACAAGGTGATCGCCCGCGCCACGAAGGCCGGGCTGCCGGCACACCTGGTTCCGCTCGGGTTGCGTACCGTGCACGTCACCGGGTCAGGCGGCGCCGAGGACGCGCTGCGCACCGCGACGCTGCGGTTCGTTGCGGCGGTGCGGGCGACCGAGCGGGCCGCCCATGCCGACGGGGTGCCGCACGGCGGTCTCGGCGCGGACGCGTGGGTGCGTTACTGGGGGAAGTGAGTGCCGACCGGCTCGTCGCCGAGCCGGCGCGGTTCCGCGCGAGCGCGCAGTGCCGGGGCGACGGGGCGTCCGCGGAGGAGTCCGGCG
>NZ_PCZU01000133.1:4629-33574 GCF_002887785.1 Rhodococcus sp. ENV425 | reverse complement strand
CCTGCCGGTACACCGCCATTGCGCCGCGCGCCGCCTCGACGGTCTCCTCGATGTCGGCGTCGGTGTGGGCCGCGGAGATCACGAACGACTGCCCGAGCACGCCCCGGTTGAGTAGTTCCTGCAGGAACAGCGTGCGGAATTCCTGGGACGGCTGCAGGTTCAGGTCGCGAGTGACGAAGATCAGGCAGGACGGTCGACCGATCACCTGGACGTATTCGTCCACGTCGAGGTCCGCGGCTGTGGCGTTGACGGCGTCGGCCAGCCTGCGGCCCGCCGCTTCCATCCGGCCGATCGGGTCCTCGGTCGCATAGGCACGCACCACCGCACGGAAGGCGGCCAGACCGCCGGACTCCGGTCCGTGTGTGGTGGACAGGAGGAACACCCGGTTCCCGTCGGTGCGCAGGCCGCCGAGTTCCATGAATTCGCGGCGGCCGGCGAGGGCCGCGACGGGGAAGCCGTTCCCCATCGCCTTGCCCCAGCACGACAGATCCGGCCGGACGCCGTACACGACCTGGGCCCCGTGCTCGGACCAGCGGAATCCGGTGATCATCTCGTCGAAGATCAGCAGGGCGCCGTGCCGGTCGCACAGTCGGCGCACACCCGGGAGGAAGCCGGGATCGGGTTCGGCGAGGGCGGTGGCGGCTTCGAGGATCACGCACGCGGTCGGCCTGGCCGACAGGGCCCGGTCGAGCGAGTCGAGGTCGTTGTACCGGAACCGGTGGGTGTGCTCGGTGACCTCCTCGGGGATCCCGGCGTTCATCGGGGTGGTGCCGATGAACCAGTCGTCGACGGAGAAGAAGGGCTGGTCGCACGCCACCACGTGCCGGCGGCCGGTGACCGCACGGGCCAGGCGCACCGCCGCGGTCGTGGCGTCGGAGCCGTTCTTGGCGAACTTCACCATGTCGGCGCCGGGCACGAGGGCGAGGAAGTCCTCGGCCGCGGCGATCTCGAGTGTGGTGGGCCGGCTGAAGTTGGTGCCGTTCGCGATCGCGGCGGCGACGGCGTCGACGACGGGGCGGTAGCCGTGCCCGAGCGTCACCGAGCGCAGGCCCATCCCGTACTCGACGTAGCTGTTTCCGTCGGCGTCCCACACGCGGGCACCTGCGCCGCGTTCGAGGACGGGTGCCATGAATTCCGGGTACTGGTCGGAGCCCCGGGCGTACGTGTGCGCACCGCCGGGCACGATCTCGTGGAGCCGGGCCTGGAGTGCGGCCGACCGGGTGAACGATCGACGGAGATGTTCGGACGGATGGCTCATGCGCGAACCCCATCGCTCGGAGAACCTGCGCGGGCCTCGATTGTTTCATCCGGGGCGGCGATCGTCGTGCCGAACGGGTGAATTCGGTGTTGCGTGCCCGGGGCCGCCGGCCCCGCAGCGCCCACGGCACGGACGTTGCCCCGCGGAATCGGGTATTGTTCGAGGTGACCCGACCTACCTTGCCGGCCCGGACAATTCGGGCAGGCGCGCGTGGCTTGCGCCCCGATCTTTCCGCTTCTGCGAGTGCCCGAAGGTGTTGACATGGCGAATCGCATTCCACCCGAGGCGTCCGGCCGCCGGCCGGAGGTTCGCGTCCTTCTCGAGAACGGGGAGTACTGGCTCAACAACAAGGGCGATCTCGCGATCCTCGACGTGACCGTCCGGCGGTTCGCCGAGCGGTGGCCGGATGCGCGGATCGGGGTTCTCACCTCCGCTCCTGCGCTGCTGCGAGCCTACGAATCGCGCGTCGATCCGATCTGCTATCAGCGGGGCGGGAATTGGCCGCGGCACCGCCGGCGGCCGGGTCCGGCGGGCCGGCTCGGCCCCGAGATCGCGGGTGTGCCGATGAACGGCTGGGATGCCGCCGTCGCCCTTCCCGGACGGATCGCGCGGCGGGCGCGGCGCACCGTCGGACGCCGAGGAAGCGGTACGGCGAACGGCGAGTCGGTGTCGAGGGCAGTCGTTCCGGGGCGGCCGGCACTCGCCAGGGACGGCGGGCACGTGCCGAACGCGGTGGACACGGCCTCGGTCGTGGTGGCGATCGGCGGTGGATACATGACCGACATCGACCGGTTCCAGACCGAACGCTCGCTGGAGCTGCTCGAGTACGCCACCGAGCGTGGAATCCCCACGGCGATGACGGGTCAGGGTCTCGGCCCGCTGACCGAACCGGACCTGCTCGAGCGGGCGGCGCGCGTGCTGCCGCGGGTCGACCTGATCGCACTGCGCGAGGACGTGCGGGGCCCGGAACTGCTGCGTTCCCTGGGGGTTCCGTCGGACCGCGTCGTGGTGACCGGGGACGACGCGGTGGAACTGGGCTATTCCACGCGCCGGGCCGAGCTCGGCACTGACCTCGGGGTGTGCCTGAGAGTCGCGGAGTACTCACCGGTCGGGGCCGCGATCCAGGACTCCGTCGGTCGCGTCGTTCGCGATGCGGCGGCCGGATACGGTGGCGGACTCGTTCCGCTGATCGTGTCCGAGCACGACGCGGAGGACAGGCGGTCCACGATGCCGCTCCTGGACGGATACCCCGGCGCGGTGCGGCCCCTCGGCCGGTTCGCCGGCGCTTGCGCACTCTCGCGGCAGGTCGGCCGGTGCCGGATCATCGTCACCGGCGCGTACCATGTCGCGGTCTTCGCGCTGTCGCAGGGGATATCGGTGGTGGGACTGTCGACGTCGCAGTACTACGACGACAAGTTCGCCGGCCTGAATTCCATGTTCGGGACCGGCATGGAGACGGTGCGGCTCGACCGGGACGGGATGGAGGACCGGCTCCGCGATGCGATCCGGAGCATGTGGGCCGGCGCGCCGGAGTCGCGGCCCGCCTTGCTGGCCCGGGCCGAGGACCAGATCCGGGCGAGCAGGGCCGTTTTCGACCGCATCGCGCGGTTCGTCGACGGCGGGCTCACCGACGGGCGCGATCTGAAATCCGGTCCCTCTGCGCCGCCCACATCTCCGCGGTGATGGCCCACAGGTCGTGATCCTTGCGTCGGCCGCCCACATCGAGATAGCTGACCATGGTGCCTTCCCGGCGCATCCCGCCCTGCTCGGCGGAGTGCGCCGCCGGCACGTTGCCGACGCACACGGGCGCGGTGATGCGGTGCAGTCCGAGGGTGCCGAACGCGTACTCGGCGAGCAGGTAGCCGGCGGCGAGGGCGATTCCCTCGCCGGCGAGGGTCGAGTCGATCCACACTCCCCCCTCGGCGGAGCCGGCCCACCGGTCGATGCGCTCGAGGTTGAGTTGCCCGGCGAGCAGGCCGTCCACCTCGATGACGAGGGGCAGTGCCCGCCCGGCGCGCGCCTCGCGGCGGGCGTGCAGGAACTCGTCGACCCAGTCCCGCTCGGTGTGCCGTTCCGCCCAGGGGCGCGGGGACGACGTCCAGAACGGCTCGATGAACTTCTGATCCCGTATCCGGATGGCCCGCCACTGCGGCCAATCGGACAACCGTGGCGACCGCAGCGACACAACGTGTCCGGACACCTCGACCGGGCCGATCCGCACGCACAGGGTGCGCCCCTGCCGGCACCGCAGCCGGTGCCGCAGGGGGCGGGTATAGAGGCGGCCGGCTGACGACAGCACGACCAACGGCCTGGGACGTTTCACGCGTTCACCTCTGCTCAGCGGTCCGGCCGGGGTGGACGAGACGACGACGGAATCGGCGGTCGAGGGTGTGTGCCAAGCGTACCCGTAGGAGCCGTGCGGTTTCGACCGGAACGGCGAATCGGATCGGGAATCGGGCCGGGACCCGCCCCGCCCGCGGAGCCCGCACGAGAGGTCCGAATGCCCTGACGCGGAGATCGCGTGCTGGTACCGTCCAAGCTGGGGTGGAGGTCGTCCGTGCAGTCCGGACCGAAAGGGGTGGTGCATGATCCGTCCGGATCGAGGATCCCCGCGCTCGTCTCGCGGCACTGGCGCCGCCGGCGGTCGTCCCGGTCCATGAACGCCCCCCGCGTCGCCCTCGTTCACGAGCGGTTCACCGAGATCGCGGGCTCGGAACACGTCGTCGAGCAGCTGGCCGTGCAGTGGCCGGACGCTCGTGCCCACGTGCCGATCGCGCGCCCGTCGGGAATCCCGCCCGTCCTGCGCACGCGGACCGACACGACGTGGCTCGACACGCTGTACCACCTGGGCGGGGAGCGGTCGTACGCGCCGCTTCTGCCGTTGATGCCGCGGGCTTTTCGCAGGATGCGCCTCGCCGACGCGGACGTCGTGCTCGTCAGCCATCACGCGTTCGCCACGCAGGCCGTGTTCGCCACGACAGCGCCGGCGATCGCGTACGTGCACAGCCCGGCCCGGTGGGCGTGGGACGCCTCGCTGCGCAAGGGCGAGGCCGGTGGCCGGCTCGGAGAGGCGGCGCTGGCGATGCTCGCGTCGTCCGCCCGGCGCGCCGAACTCGCCGCCGCGCCGCGGTTGCGCCGGATCGTGGCGAACTCCACAGCCGTCGCCGACCGGATCACCCGGTGGTGGCACCGCGACGCCGTGGTCGTGCATCCGCCGGTCGACACCGAGTCGTTCACCCCCGCTCCGCGTCTTCCCCGGGAGGACTTCTTCCTGCTCGCCGGGCGTCTGGTGCCCTACAAGCGACCCGATCTGGCGATCCTGGCCGCCAACGCGGCCGGGGTGCGTCTCGTGGTCGTCGGCGACGGCCGCAGCCTCGACCACTGCCGCGGCATCGCGGGGCCGACGGTGACGTTCCTCGGACGGGCGCCGCACGAGCAGCTGGTCGACATGTACCGGCGTGCCCGGGCTCTGGTGATGCCCGGCCTCGAGGACTTCGGAATCGTGCCGGTCGAGGCCATGGCCTGCGGCACGCCGGTGCTCGCCCTCGGCGCGGGCGGGGCTCTAGACAGCGTCGTGCCGGGGGTGAGCGGGCGGCTCGTTCCCGGTGGCACGGACGCGGAAACGGTGGACAACTTCGCCGCCGCCATGACGGACTTCGACGGGGCGGACTACGACGCCACCGTGATCCGCGCCCATGCCGAGACGTTCTCGCGCGCGGTGTTCCGGGAGCGGATGCAGCACGTCGTCGACGGCGTGCTGTCGTGACCGCCCCCGTACGGGCGCCGCCGATTCTGTTCATCCCGCCGGCCGTCGATCACCCAGTGGCGTGGTGCCGAGCTTGCCGTCGGTGGTGACCCGTAACCGCCAGTACCGACCGTCCTCGTCCTTGAGGATCGGACCCGACTCGGGCCGCTCCGACAGCCATGATCCGTCGGACAGGATCGCCGAAAGGGTTTCACCGTCGCGATTCTGAGCCTGCAGCAGGTCGTCGTCGCCGATGGCGCGGGCCACGACGGGCCCCGCGAAGACCGCGCCCGAGACGATTCCGCGTCCGGTCACGTTCCAGCCCTCCGGAAATGTCGCGAGATCGATGTCGGTGGACGCGCTCGAGACGAGGTTGACCGCCGTGCCTTCCGGACATCCCTCCGGATCGATCCGCAACTCGGTGGGAAAGACCTCGGTGTCCGGATCGAAGCGGACGTTCGCGAGATACGGTTGCCGGCAATGGATCAGGTCCAGGCACACGTTCCGGGCCGCGATCTTGCAGTTGATCAGGCCGAACTGGGAGGGGCCGCCGCGGCCGCGTTCACCGATCGAGAGAGCGATATCGGCGCCCTCGAACCATACGTTGGTCAGCCACCAGTTGTTGGCCGCGCCGTCGATGCGTACGTGCTTGTCCGTCGTCCTCGGGTCGTTGTCGGAGACGAATTCGACGTTGGTCAGCGACAATCCCGCGTTGTTGTCGTTGCCGGTGCCCAGGACGCCGACATAGTTGTTGGTCAGTTTCGACGCCGTCAGGTAGTTCTGGATACACGAGGTCACGATCCCGATGCCGAAGTTGTTGATGTCGCAGTCGACGAACGCCGTTCCACCGGTGTTTCCCTCGAGGACGACACCCTGTTGCGCCCGGTACTGTGGAAAGTTCTCGCTGAGGTGGCTGCCCCGCAGTACGACCGAGTCGAACGAACACCGGAACGAGCCCGACAGCGACACGGCCACCGCTTCCGGGCCCGTGAGGTAGAACCCGATCCGCGCGAACCGGACGCGGTGCCGGTCGCGGACGGAGACGAGGGTGCCGTCGCCCTCGAAGAAGACGATGGTGACGTCGCCGCCGTCGCCGGTGACCGTCGAGAAGTCGGGCAGATCCGGCCACGCGGTGACGCGGTAGTACCCGGCCGGCAGATACAGCACGGCGGGACCTTCGCCGGCCGCCGCCGCACGGGCGACGGCCTCGGTGTCGTCGGCCATGCCGTCGCCGACCGCCCCGAAGTCACGAACGTTGCGTCCCGGCGACACCTTCGACACCTCGGGGACCTCCCTTTCGACGCTCGGCGCCGTCTGCTGTGACGAGCACGCCGCCAGCGGCAGCACCACGGCCGCGCCGAGCGACGCGGCCAGCAGTCGCCGACGGCTCACCACCTCGTCCGCCATGCAGTCACCTCCGGCACCATCGGAACTAGGGGGAGTAGACGAGACCGAGATCCGGTTCCGACGGGGCGCTCCGCCGCTTCTTCGATTGCGGGAACCTGCGGGTGCGTGCCGGGACGGTCGCGACCGCGCCGATGAGCCCCGACCCGGACGCGGCGAAGCTGTCCGCGGCGGCCCGCACCCGGGGTGCCTTCGTCGTGCCGAGTTCGACGACTGCGATCGTCGCGTCGCAGTGTGCGGACAGGCTCAGGGCGGCCGAGTCCGTGAGCACGGGAGCGGTGGCGACGAGGACGTAGTCGAAGCGCTCTCCGAGCCCGGACAGGATGTCGGCGAACCGCTCGGACGTCAGCAGGTCCGGCGTACGCTCGTCGGCGGAGCCGAGGGGCACGACCGACACGCCGGCCTCCGACCACAGTGGCAGCTCGGTCAGCGGCGGGTACTGGTCCCGCAGCCATTCCGCGACACCGGCGTAGGACTGCATGTCGAGCCGGCCCGTGACTCCGTCCCCGGAGGTGTCGGCGTCGATCAGCGCCACGCGGGCACCCGTGTCCGCCAGTGCTTTCGCGAGCCGGGCCGCGACGCACGGCTTCGAGCGCCCGGTGAAGCTCGTCAGCATCACCACCATCCGGTCCCGGTCACCGCGGGCGGCGGTGACGTGGGCCCGCAGGCGCCCGATGTCCTTCGCCGCGTCGGTGTTGCGCCGCGAGATCGTCCCCAGGATCGGCAGGCCGGTGGATCGGCCGAGCTGCTCCGGTGTCCGGATCGTCGGGTCGAACCGGTCCCGGAGGAAGGCGAGGAGGAAGCCGAGTCCGAGGCCGACGACGAGTCCGAGCGCAAGGATGCGCTTCGTGTTGGGGCCGACGGGTTCGCTCGGCAGCGGGGCCGGATCGATCACGGAGGCCCGGGCGGCGGGTGCCGCTCCGATCACCGTGGTCTCCATCTCCGCGACGAGCTGCGCGAACTCGTCCGCGACGGCCCGGGAAAGCTGCCGCGCGCCTTCGGGGGTGGAGTCGGTGACCGTGATGTCCAGCAGGGTCGTGGCCGGCGGGAACGTCGCCGACACCTTGCCCTGCAGCTCGCCCGGGGAGATGGTCAACCCGAGCCTGTCGACCACCCGGTCGGCGACGGTGGCGCCCGTCGCGACGTACGGGTACGACGTGATGCGCTGCTGCGCAGCGAGACCGCCCTGGTACGAGTCGTTGACCGACGTTCCGGTCGCCATCGACACGTACATCCGGGTCGTCGACACGTAGGCGGTCGGAATGGTCGACGCGTACGCCCACGCCAGGGCCATGCAGGCGAGGACCGTCGCCACCACCGTCAACCATCTGCGCCGGGCTATGCCCGTGTAGTCACTCAGTGCCATTGTTCCACCCCTTTGTTCGTGCCCCGACGACTGTGCCGATTTCCTGTGGTGCCGATTCCGGACCTCTCGCCGCGCCGGTGCGTATGCGGTATTCGCGTACCGTCATGTCGACGAGCCAGATCAGCACGACGAGCTGGAGGGACTTGCCGATCACCTCCATGCTGCCGAGAATTCCCCGTTCGAAGAGGATCGGGGATGCCGTGATCGCCAGGCCCAGGCCGACGACCACGATGTGCCGCGCCTGCAGCGCCCGCACGCCGAGCAGGAGCAGGCCGAAGGTGAACAGCACCCCGGCCGCGACGCCCGCGTATCCGGCGATGACGAAGCCCTCGTTGATGTTCCCGTCGGCGAGGGATACCGACACCCGGCTCATGTCCATGGACGACCCCCGCACCTCGGTGGCCCACGCCGTGCCGGATCGCAGCTTCTCGGTCCCGAGGAGTTGCGCGGGAATCAGGCTCTGGAGGCCGTGCTGAACAACCTCGAACGGCGTCATCCACGGCCGCATGGTCATGTAGTAGCCGTCCGTGGCCGCCTCGAGCAGGTCGAACCGGCGCAGGATGCTCAGATACGGCTGCACCCACGGCGGATAGGCCGAATCCCTGACCAGAACCTCGGCCCGTACGTAGTCGGGTTGCTTGATCGACTGCAGCCACCCGAATCCACCGATGCCCACCACCGAGATCACGGCGACGCACACCACCCGCAGTCGCGTCCAGCCGTACATCGCGAAGCGGACGGCCACTGCCATCGCGGCACTCATGATCGGCGTCTTCGATTCGACCGCGACGGTCCACAGCAGCTCCACCGTCAGCAGCGCCGCGAGCAGCGCGGCGGTCGTCCGCCGGTCCGCGGGCCGGATGAAGATGATCAGCCCGATCGCCCCGACGGTGGCGAGCTGGGCGACGAAACCCAGTATCGGATTGGAGCTCTGGACGTCACCCGCCTGCCCGGTCGAACCGGTTACATAGGAGACCGCGCGCCCGAGGAGGCCCAGGGCGTACACGGCCCCGAGCGTGGGTACGAAGTCGCCGGTGGCTGCCCGCGGCGCGGCGCGGCGGTGCCGGCGATCCCAGATCGCGTAGGCCACCGCGGCGAGGGCGTACACCCACAGCCCGAACGCCACCGGCTGCAGGACCTCCGCGATGCCACGGTCGTAGCCGATCGCGGCCAGCCGCGGGTCTGCGATGTTGTCCGCGTACCGGGGCCGTGGCTGGACCGTGAGCAACACGAGGGGACGCGCGACGTACGACAGGGTCCAGTAGACGGCCTGAGCGATCAGGAACACCCGTGCGACGCCGTGGATGTAGGCGGCCGCGACGACGATGGTGATCAGCGCCGTGCCCACCAGGACGAGTTCGATGCCGGGGGCGATCACCGTGCCCCCGCCCGTGTCGCGGAGCCGTTGTCCACCAGCGCAGGTGCGGGCCTGGCGATGCTCGTGTCGGGTGTGCCGAGGCCGGGTCCGTCCTCCAAGGTCGCGATGATCTCCGCTGCGCGGTCGACGTACCGGTGGTGCCCGGTGACGATCCGGTGGTGCCCCGCCGCGGCGATCGCGCGAGCCTGCTCGGGATGCCGCTCGCACCACCGCAGGATCTCGAGCAGCTCGTCCTCGTCGGAGAACAGCAGGCACTCCCGGCCCTCCACGAGCAGCGCCGCGTGCTCGTCCGTGCGCTGTCCGACGAACAAGCCGCCCGCCGCGGGCACCTCGAACGTGCGGCACGTGTGGGTGTCACGGTTGTCGGAGTTGAGGAACACCAGGTTGGCCGTTACCGAGGCGACCGCCACGGAGAAGTGCTCCCCGTACACCGGCCCGCCGACGACGGCGCGGGTGTGCCGCAGCTCCGGCACGCGCCGCCAGCCGGGACCGCGGACGAGCATCCGCTCGCCGTAGCGCCGGGCCAGGGCGACGGTGGTGTCGCGCCGGTCGGGCCGGCAGTTGCCGACGAACCCGACCAGATACCGGTGCGGGTCCCGGCGCGCCGAGAGATGGTGCCATGCAGGGTCGTACGCACTCAGAACGAACTTCACCGCCCCGGCTCCGCGGGCGATCAGTTCCGGCACGTTGTGCCGTTTGGTGGTGACTACGAGATCCCACTCGCGTTCGCACCGGAGGTAACCCGGTGACGTGTTGTACGGATTCGACGCGTCGTCGGGGCTGTAGTGCACGTGCAGCCGGGCCGGCGTGCCGAGTAGCCGTCGCTGGTCGAGATGCACCGTGCGGAAACAGAACACCAGGTCGGGCCGGAATCCGGCGGCGACCGACTCGATCCGGCGATGCACGGCCTCGAGGTCCCACGGTGCGCGCTGACGCCGGATCTTCGAGTAGACCCACGGGGGCGAGAACCGGGACGGGAGCGTCACCGCGGTCGTGTCCACGACGACCACGTCGTGTCCCGCCTGCCGGAAGCCGTCGGCCAGCGAGCGGGCGTTGCTGCCGACCCAGTCGTCGCCGATGTAGAGGATTCTCATCGTTTCTCCCCCCTGGGAACGGGGACGTCGGGCGCGTCGACGTCCGCTTCGGACGGCGCGGTTCGCCGTTCGCGCAGGACCAGGTGCCGTGTCCGCAGGACGTACCACAGGGCCACGCCGAACTCGCATGCGACGGTGCCGTACACAAGTGCCCACACCGAATGGGTCCGGAAGGCCGCGTACAACGCGACGGCCGCGATGCAGGTGCCGATGATCGCGCCGATGAGGACGCCGGAAGTGTCCTCCCGCACCGGCAGTACCGCGGTGGTGACGAAGGAGCTCAGTGCGGTCGCCGGCAGGATGAGGACCTCGACGCGAAGGAGTGGGACGGCGTCGGCGAAGTCGCTGCCGAAGACGAGTCGCACCGCGAGCGGCGCGGCGATCCACAATGCCGCGGTCACGAGGACGGCGATGCCGACGCACGCGAGCATCGCGAGGGTCGCGCGCCGCCAGAACCGAGCGTCGCCGCTGCTGCGGGCCATGCGCGGCAGGAGCGCGAAACCGATCGGATCCAGCATGGATTGCACGGCCCGCACCAGGCGGTCGCCGGCCGAGTACAGGCCGAGCGATGCCGCGTCGAGCACGGCCGAGTAGATGGCCGCGGCCCCCTGCCCGTAGCTGACCACGAGCAGCCGGGAGGTGAACACGGGCGCGGCCATGCGCACGGTGGGGACGACGCGGCGTGGCCGCGCGGGACGCCCATACTTGCGCAGCGAATCCCGCCAGGTGAGCGCCACGGTGAAGGTCGACGAGGCGAGCATGCAGAGCAATGCCACCGAGGCGCTCGGGAAGCGGGGCAGCACCACCAGCAACAGCGCGAGGTACGCGAGCCGGCCCGCCCCCTGGTAGACCGTGGAGGCGACGAACCGGCCCTGCCCGATCAGCACCCAGTCCTCCGACACCGACCAGAAGCCCCCGGCGAACAAGCCGAGCAGGATCATGTGGACGTGGGGGTCGACTCCGATCGTCAGACCGACGACGAGCGCGGCGCCGAGGGTGCCGAGAACGGTGAGGCGGATGGCGAGATAGTCGCCGCGGATCTGATTGACGTCCGAGTTGGGCACCTTTGCCGCCAGGAACTGGGTGATCCCCAGATCGACGAGGAGCGATCCGATGAAGTAGGCCGACATCCCGATCGCGAGCAGTCCGAGGCCTTCCGGCCCGAGGACGCGGGCGATGAGCGGCAGGGTCACGGCCGTGACGACGTATTGACCGTACTTGCCGAAGCTGACGAAGCCGATGTCCCGCACCAGCGCGGCGGCCCTGCTCATCCCGCGTTCCTCGACCATGTCGCGTTCACCTCCACACGGGAGGGGGCGGCGATCGTGTCCAGGAAACGTGCTACCGCCCGGGCGGATTCGGTGATGTCGAAACAGGCGGAGCGCAGCCGGGCCGCGGCCGCCAGCCGGCGGCGCAGGTCCGGGTCGCCGATCAGGGTGTCCAGCGCCGCGGTGAGCCCGTGCCGATCGCCGGCGTCGACCAGCAGTCCGTTCACGCCGGGCTCGACGATCTCGGTGGGGCCACCCGGGCGGGAGGCGATCACCGCACATCCGGCCCGCATCCCCTCCACCACGACTTGGCCGAACGGTTCCGCGATGACCGAGCAGTGCACGAGGATGTCTGCGCGCCGCATGTAGTCCTCGGGGTCGTCCACATGCCCCGTGAAGGTCACCGGGAGGTCGAGTTCGGCGGCGAGGCGTTCGAGCTCCTCGCGGTACGGTTCCTCGTCGAAGAACGTGCCGCCGACGAGGTAGATGTGCGCCGGACGGACCGTCGTGTCCGCAACGGCCCGCAGGAACACGTCCTGTCCCTTCCACGGCGTCAGCCGTCCGACGACCGCGACGACCGTCTCCGCCGGTGCGCGTTGCGGGGCGCGGGCTGCGCTCTGCGCGGGCTCGACGCCGGGATACGCCACGAGGGCGCGCCGGCGCGGGATCAGCGAGGACATCGTCGATCTGCTGTTGGCGATGTAGCCGCGGCTGAGCGACCGGCCCAGGCCGCGGACGATCGCGGCGAGCACCGGGCCGAAATACTCGGCCGAGACCCGGTCGTGCACGTGCCAGACCAGGGGGACTCTCGCTCGCCGAGCCGCCACGGCGCCCATGATCAGCGCCTTCGAGCTCTCGGCGATCACCACCGTCGCACCCCGCTCGGCGGCCACGGCTCCCAGGTCCCATCCGAGCCGGACCAGGCGGGCGGCGCCGGCGAGCAGCCGGTGCGGGCTGGGGTCGGTGACCGTCATCGCCCGGCTGTCGAACGCGCCGTGCAGGATCGTGGTGCCGATGCCGTCCGCGCGCAGCCGCTGTGCCATCGGACCGTCCTCCGCGAAGGCCACGGCGACGTCGACACCGAGGTCCCGCAGCGCCCTCGCCAACCGCGCGGTGGCGATCTCGGCGCCGGACGGAGCGGCCGTGTGGGTCACGAAGAGCACGCTGGTCACGACACCAGCTCCTCGTACAGGGCGACGTGTCGTTGCGCGGCTGCGTCCCAGGAGTAGGTTTCGGCGTGGGCGCGGCACTGCCGTCGCCCCGGCACCCGGCCCGAGAGCGCAGCGGCGATCCGGTCGGCCAGCGCCTCGGCGTCGCCGGCGGGGACGATCAGCGACGGGTCGAGCCCGCGCACGGCGTCGGGCAGACCGCCGCAGTCGGTGACGACGGGGGCGCGTCCCGCCGCCAGCGACTCGAGCGCGATCAACCCGAATCCTTCGAGGGCCACCGACGGGACGACGGTCGCGGCGGCCTCCTCGTACAGGCGCGCCAGGCGCGCATCGTCGGTGCGGCCCTCGAACGTGACGGAATCGCCCACCCCGGACTCCGCGGCCCGGGCCCGCAGCGCGTCCTCCTCTGTGCCGGTGCCGACGATCACCAGGCGGGCGTCGGGATGCGCGGCGACGACGTCCGGCCAGGCGCGGAGCAGGACGTGCACGCCCATCCGCCGCTCGAGCCGCCGGACACACAGCACTGTCCGCGAGGAGCCGGGCACGTCCGTCGCGCGGAAGCGGTCGAGGTCGACCCCGGGCGGAAGGATCCGGATGCGATCCTCCGGGACGCGGTACGAGTGGGTGAGCACGTCCCGGAAATGCCCGGACAACACCACGTACCGGTCGGCGCCGGCGTACCGCACCCGCTCGAGCCGGTACTTGACGCGCGCGGCGATCTCGCTCGACCCCGCCATGAGACTCTCCGCTGCCCACGGCCCGTGGAAGTGCACCACGAGCGGGTGCCGGCCGCGCCGACCGATGGACGGGCGTCCGTAGAGGCTGAAGTGCCGGTCGATGATCGTCTCGCGGGGCAGCGCGGTGTGGTCCCGGAAGGCGGTGCAGGCGCGGTGCAGCGTCGATCCGCCCGTCGGGCCCCAGCTCTGCCCGCCCGCTTCCGGGGTGCCGAACGCGATTGCGGACACGTCGACGTCCGGCCGGTGACGCAGGGCGCGGTACAGGTCGGTGAAGTACCGGTTCAGGCCGCCGGGCGCCGTGGCGAACCATTCGGATCCGGTCATGTGGATGCGCAGTGGCTCGCCGGCTCGACGGGAGGAGACGTGGGCGGAGGACGTCACGGAGACACCGCCGTAGGCTGCCCGGCGCCGGCGCGGCGCCGGGTGCGGGGGCGGGGGAATGTGCTGCGTTCCCGGTTCGAATGCGGGTACGCTCCGACGCAGGTCCGAGCCGGCACCCCGCACGCCCCGTCGCCCGGGTGGTGACGCCCTTCCGGCGACGGAACTCGAACGTCACGGAGGGTTCTCATGACCGCTTCGATCTCTGTCTGCGTCCCCGCGTATAACGCGGCCCGCACGCTCGACGCGACGATGCGCTCGATCCTCGACCAGGACGTCGACCTCGACGTCCTGGTGCTGGACAACGCGACGGAGGACGGCACCGCGGACATCGCGCACTCGTTCGACGACGCCCGGGTCCGGGTGGCCCGCAACGACGCGGTGCTCTCGATCGGCGACAACTGGAACAAGGCCGTGTCCCTGTGCGCCGGCGAACTCGTGAAGATCGTGTGCGCCGACGACGTGCTGCGCCCCGGATCGATCGAGGCCCAGGCGAAGGTGATGGCCGATCCCACCATCTCCCTCACGTCCGCACGCTTCGACGTCATCGACGAGGCCGGCGACATCCGCGAGAGCGGGCTGGGCATCCCTGGGCTCGAGGGCCTGCACACGCCGCGCGCCCTGATCGGCACGATCGTGCGGCGCGGGCCGGCCGACTTCGGTCCCACCGCGGCCGCGATGTTCCGGCGCGAGCACTTCGACGGGGTGGGTGGCTTCCGGGGCGATCTGGTATTCCCGATGGACGTGGACCTGTTCGCCCGGGTCTCGACCTTCGGCATGTTCTTCGGGATGTCCGAACGTGTTGCCGCATGGCGTGATTCGACGTTCAACCTGTGCAGCCGGACGTCCTCGTTCAGCAAGTTGACGGACATGATGCGTTTCCACCACCGAATCGCGAAGGACTACCCGGACCTGGTATCCCGGGGAGATGTGATCGCCGGTGACACGCGCCTCGCGCGTGCCGCGTTCGAGCGGCTGTCGGCGCGGTCCCGGGGGCTGGCGGCGACGTTGCGTCGCTGACGCCGGGCCGGTCGTTCCCACGGGAACGGCCGGCCGGGCCGGTGCAGCACGGTCGACCGGTCGCGCTCATCATCGCCCCTTCATCGCGAGGACCGCCGAGACGGTGCGCAGCAGGATCTTGATGTCGAACCACAGCCCCCAGTTCTCGATGTAGAAGTTGTCGTATCGGGCGCGCGAGACGATCGAGGTGTCGCCCCGCAGCCCGTTCACGGCCGCCCATCCGGTCAGCCCCGCCGGAACCCGATGCCGTGCGGTGTAGCTGGGGATCGTCGCGCCGAACTTGTCGACGAAGTGCGGACGTTCGGGCCGCGGCCCCACGAGGGTCATGTCGCCGCGGACGACGTTCCACAGCTGCGGCAGCTCGTCGAGCGACGTCGCGCGCAGGACCTTGCCGACGCGGCCGAGGCGGGCGTCGCCGGCGATACACCAGTTCGTGGCGGACTCGTTCTCGTCCGCCGGTCTCAGGGTACGGAACTTCAGCAGCTCGAACTCCCGGCCGTCCAGACCGATCCGCCGCTGCCGGAACAGGATCGGTGCCGACCTGTCGGAGAACCAGACTGCCGCACCGGTGACCACCAGCAGCGGCGCCAGCACAACGAGCGCGACGGCGCTGAGGACCCGGCTCGTCCACAGCTTGATCCCCCACGTGAGGGAACGGTGGGCCGCCCGGCGGACCCGCGTCAGCGGCATCGCCCCGACGCGCTCCATGTCGCCGCTCACGGCCGCCATCTCCCATAGCCGGGGCACGACGTAGATCTCGCAGTCGAGGCGGTCGCACTCGCGCAGGATCTTCAGCATGTCGCGGTCGCGAACGAGGGAGAAGGCTAAGATGGCCGTGCCGATCTGCTCGGCGGTGAGGAATTCTCGCAGGTTTCCGCTCAGTGGCAGGACCGGTACGTCGAGCCGGCGCACGGTATCGGGCCGGGGGTCGTCGTCGAGAAGACCCACCAGTTCGAGTCCGCATGCCGGTTCGTCGGCGATCTCGTCCGCCAGCATCGCGGCGATCTCGCCGCCCCCGACGATCACGGTGCGGCGTCGGTGACGTGAGTTCCTGCGCACACGACGCTCGGCTGCGTAGGCGGCGGTGCGGGAGAGCGTCACGGCCGTGAAGGCGACAGCGGTCACCTTCACGGCCCCGAAGGACGACCCGTAGGGCTCCAGCGTCAGCGCCGTGACCACTCCGGCGAAGGTGACGGCGGCGAGCACGCGGGGGAGGTCGTCGAGCACCGAGAGCGTCAGGTGTGCCCGGTACGCTCCCAGCACCGCCATGAGCAGGACGAGCAGCGCGGCGCTCGCGACCGGACTGCCGGCCGCGGTGAGCGCGAAGACCACCGGGAGCACCACCAGGTCCGCGGTCAGCGGAAAGAAATCGATGTGCGCCCGCAGTCGCGCGGCGAAGTGCTGCGGGGTGATCGGCGTCGCCGCGGCATCCGACCGGGAGGCCGGCAGGGCGCCGCCGGGGCGCACGGTCTGCGGCCGGTGAAGGAACACGGCACGTGGGCCGCGGCGTGCGTTGGTGGTCACGATTGCACCTCGCTTCCGGCGCCGGCGGCCACCCGCGCGGCCCGCCGGCCGCGGGTGGTGCGCCGCGGCGCCGCATGGTCGGCGGGGATCATCCACCGTCCGTCGAGTTCCGGATAACGCCGCCGCACCTCGGGCAGCAGGTCGGGCAGGGTCAGGAGAACGCGATCCGGCCGGAGACGCAGCAACTGCTCGGGGGAGATGATCGGCACGTCGGTGCCGGGCATCCGCCGACCCTGCTTGGCGGGGGAGGCGTCGGCGACCCCCGCGATCAGGTGGTGGTCGAGGCCGGCACGGGCGAACAACGCGACGGCGCGGGATGCCGCCCCGTAGGCGTAGATGCGGCGTCCCTGCCGGGTCATCGCCGTTAGGCAGGTGCGCAACGCCACGGCCTGCTCGTCGGCCGCCCGCTGCAGCGTGTGCACGGCCGCGGGTTCGGTGACGCCGACGGCCTTCTCGTCGGCCAGGATCCGGCGGACGGCGAGGGACAGCGGCCGGCGGGGCGCGCGGGTCGCGGCGACGAGGACGGTGCCGCCGTAGAGGTCGAAGGTCCAGGCGTCGGCGATGTGGAGGCCGACGTCCGCGAGCAGGCGGCGCAGTGCGGTCAGCGAGTAGTACGCGAAGTGACCGTGTCGCAGGGCCGTCCACTGGCGTTGCCGCACGATCGCGGCGAGCGAGTGGAACTGGATCAGCAGGACCCCCTCGGCGGTGAGGGCGCGGGCGCGCTGCCGGAAAGCGGTGTGCTGGTCGGGTGCGTGCATGATCCCGAAGCAGTCGAGTACGAGGGCGGCCGGACGCCGGGCGGACACGATCTCGTAGCCGCGGTCGGTGAGCAGGGGAAGCCAGGTGCCACCGTGTGGGCTGCCGAATTCGGCGACCGTGCCGCCCGTGAGCCATCCGGCGTCCGCGACGTCGCGCACGGCGGCGGCCGCCTGGTCGCGCAGGGCCTGCGGTTCGACACCGCGGGGCTCGTCGGGGACGGTGTCGTCGTCGGCGAGTTGCGCGAGGCCGCAGTCCCGGCACAGGGCCATCGCCAGCGGGTGCGATGTCTCGGCCGGGGTGACGGGGGTCCCGTCCAAGGGGAAGTGGTCCGCTGCGGGCATCGCGCCGAGATCGAGAACCTGTTCGACGTCGGCGCCGCCGCAGCCGCGGCAGGTCGTCATGTCGGCACCTCTTCGGGGCGATTCGGGTGCCGGGGCCGCGGGCGGTGCGGGAGAATCGACGGGTGCGTGTCGAAACCACGGAGTTGCGTGACGTGCTGGTGTTCCGTCCCGAGCCGTTCCGGGACGATCGAGGTCTGTTCACCCGCACCTTCGATGCCCGGATCTTCGACGAGCAGGCCGGATCGACCGGCATCCGTGCGTCCGACTTCCTGCAGGATTCGCAGTCGCGATCCGTGCGCGGGGTGATGCGCGGCCTGCACGGCCGGTCCGGGCGTGGCGAGGCGAAGCTGGTGCGATGCGCCCACGGCGCGGTTCACGACGTGCTCGTCGACGTCCGCCCCGGATCGTCCACCTTCGGTCGGCACCAGGCGTTCCGGCTCGACGACGTCGAGTTCGTGCACCTGTTCGTCCCGCCGGGATTCCTGCACGGTTTCCAGGCGCTGACGGACACTGCCGATGTGTGCTACCGCATCGACCGGCAGCACGATCCGGCCGAGGACGTCGCGGTGCGCTACGACGATCCGGATCTCGCGATCGCCTGGCCGCTGCCGGTCAGTGTGGTCAGTGCGCGGGACGAAGCGGCGGGCACCTGGTCCGAACTTCTTGCCTCGCTGTAGTTCACGCATCCGAGACCCCGATCCGCTGGAATCGGAGCGTCGAGTCGAGCTCGCCCGTCTCCTGGAGGCGGCTCAGATGCGCGAGCCGGGTGAAGCGCGCGGCGAACGCGTCGGCGGTGAGCCCGTATCGGCGATAGCTGTGGTACAGCTCGGCCGCGCCGTCGCGCACCGTCCACCGAGCCTCGTATCCGTCGAAAGCCCTACGGACAGCGGAGAAGTCGACACGGTACGACCGGGGGTCGGGGCCGCTCTCGCCGGTGATGGCGACGGTGGCGCCGGGAACGGTGTCGGCCACGGCCTCGGCGATCTGGGCGACGGTGACGTTGTTGGCCTCGGTGCCCACGTTGAAGGCCGCGCAGTGCATCCGCTCGGTGGGGGCGACGAGGGCGTGCGCGAACGCCTCCGCGATGTCCTGCGCGTGTACGAGAGGCCGCCACGGTGTTCCGTCGGAGAGCACGCGGACCTCGCCGGTGAGGTATGCCGAACCGGCGAGGTTGTTCAGGACGATGTCTGCGCGTAGTCGCGGCGAGAACCCGAACGCGGTCGCGTTGCGCAGGAACACGGGGGAGAAGCCGGAATCGGCCATCGCGGCGACGTCGTCTTCCACGCGCACCTTGCTTTCCGCGTAGGGCGTGAGCGGGCGGAGCGGTGCGTTCTCGTCGACCAGGTCGTCGCCGGCCGAACCGTAGACCGAACAGGTCGAGGCGTAGAGGAACCGGCGCACACCGGCGGCCTTCGCACACCGGGCCAGCTGCACGGACGCCTGATGGTTGATCTCGTAGGTGATCCGCGGTTCGAGGAAGCCCAGCGGGTCGTTGGACAGCGCCGCGAGGTGGATCACCGCATCGAAGCCCGTGAGGTGGGACGCGGTGACGTCGCGCAGGTCGAGACGGAGGGCCGGGGGATCGTCGGGAGCGGGGCCGAGCAGGCAGTTCGCGAACAGTCCCGAGTCCAGGCCGGTCACCTCGTGACCGTGGGAACGGAGAACCGGCACCATGACCGACCCGAGGTACCCCTGATGGCCGGTGACGAGGACGCGCATGTCATGCCTTTCCGAAGCGGACGGTGGCCTTCTCCAGGACGAACGCCTCGGCGTGCGGACGCCGGCACTGCACCCCACGGAGCCGGGACAGGCCCAGGAAGGCCTGTTCGTCGAACCAGTCGTGGTCGACCTGGGAGGGGTAGTACTTGAGCAGGATCCGGGCCTTCTCCTCGGCGACCTTGCGAGTGAGCGGGTGGTAGATCGTCGGGTGCGGCGTGTCGGCCTCCCACTTGAGGATTTCGTAGCCGAGGACCAGGTGGTCGCGGAACACCGTGGGGACCAGCTCCGCCAGCAGCCGATGATCCTGGTGGGCGTCGCCGCGGTGCGGTGCGAACACCACGTCCGGGTCGCAGGTGTGCCGGAAGGATTCGAGGGCGGTCTTGATCGCCTCCCAGTAGCCGGGGGCGCGGCCGTCGGGGACGTCGAGGACGGTGAGTTCGAGGTCGGCGCCGGGACACAGTGCGGCCAGCGCGTGCCGCTCCTCGATCTCGCGCCGCGAGTCCTCGCCCGACAGCACGAACGCGTGCACCCGCGGGGGGCTCGGGGCCTGCGCGGTCACGCTCAGCAGCGTGCCCCCGAGCCCGATCGCGATGTCGTCGCAGTGCGCGCCGAGCACCGCGATCTCGCGGACGTCGAGGGCGTGCAGTTCGATCACGACGTCACCGCCGCCCGTGGCGTCTCCCACACGGTCCAGGGATGGATGCCGCGGGCGTAGTTGTCGTCCAGCTCGGCGCGTTCCTTGAACGTGTCCGCCGGCTTCCAGAATCCGTTGTGCCGGTACCCGTACAGTCGGCCCTGCCCGGCGAGGGTGCCGCAGACGTCGGCGACGAGATCGCCGCCGGGCGGAAGGAGGTCGAAGATCTCCTGGCTCAGCACGAAGTATCCGCCGTTCTCCCAGATCGGGAAGCGGCTGACCGGGACGATCTCCTTGATCTCGCCGTTCTCCGCCACATCGACGCAGTGGAACGACGACTGCGGGGGGACGACGAGCATCGAGGCCGTCGCGCCCGACCGGTGGTAGCGCTCGATCATCACGTCGAGTGGGGCGTCGGTCAGGACGTCGGCGTAGTTGGCGAGGAAGTACCGGTCGCCGGCGAGGTGGTCCCGCACGCGGCGCAGGCGCTCGCCGATCGCGGATTCGAGACCGGTGTCGACGAAGGTGATCGACCAGTCGCTGATGTCGGTGTTGAGCAGCTCGACCCGATTGTCGTGGAGGACGAAGTCGTTGGACTGCTCCTCGTGGTAGTCGAGGAAGAAGTCCTTGATCTTGGCCGCTCCGTAGCCCAGGCAGAGGATGAACTCGGTGTGACCGTAGTGGGCGTAGTACTTCATGATGTGCCACAGCAGCGGTCGCGGGCCCACCATCTGCATGGGCTTGGGGATTTCGTCGGTGCGGTCGTTGCGCATCCGCATGCCGTAGCCGCCACAGAACAGAACGACTTTCATACCGTGATCCTCCTGACGAAGTCGGCGGGGCCGATGGTGGTGTGCAGGGTGGGCAACGGGAAGACGAGCCGGCCGCCCCAGGCGGAGATGTATTGCAGCTGCATCGTCAGTTCCGCCGCCAGGTTCCACGGCAGGGCGACGACCACGTCGGGCCGGTCCTTCTCGATCTGTTCCGGCGGCAGGATCGGGATCCGGGCGCCGGGCGTGTAACGCCCGTGCTTGTACGGATTCCGGTCGACGGTGTAGGCCATGAGGTCCGGCCGGATGCCGCAGTAGTTGAGCAGGGTGTTGCCCTTGCCCGGCGCGCCGTAACCGACGACGGACAGGCCCTGGTCGTGGCAGTCGAGGAGGAAGCGCAGGAGGGTTTGGCGGACGGAACGGGCGCGGGCTTCGAGTTCGCGATAGCCCGCCGTCGTGTGCAGACCCGCCCGGCGTTCCTCCTCGAGCACGGCTTCCACCCGTGGCCCGGGGGAATCCGCGACCTCGTCCGGCCGGGCCCAGAGCCGGATCGATCCGCCGTGGGTGCCGAGCAGCTCCACGTCGACGACCGACAGGCCCCCGGTGGCGAGCGCCCGCATCGCGGACAGCACCGTGTAGTACTGGAAGTGCTCGTGGTAGACGGTGTCGAACTGCGCTTCGCGCACGAGGTTCAGTGCGTGGTGCACCTCGATGGAGATCCAGCCGTCGTCGGCGACCAGCGTGCGCAGTGACCGGGTGAAGCCGAGCAGGTCGGGGATGTGGGCGTAGACGTTGTTCGCCACGACCAGGTTCGCGGGCCCGTATTCCTGTCGGATGTCCTCGGCGAGGCCCTCGTCGAGGAAGGCGGTGACGGTGGGGACCCCGATCGCGCGGGCTGCGGAACCGACATTCACCGACGGTTCGATGCCCAGGCACGGGATGCCGGCCGCGACCGCGTGCCGCAACAGATAACCGTCGTTGCTGGCGACCTCCACGATCGACGAGTGCGGGCCGAGATCCAGGTCGCGGATGGCGTTCTCGACAAACTGCCGCGCGTGGTCGACCCAGGAGTCGGAGAACGACGAGTAGTACGCGTACTCGGTGAAGGTGTCCTCGGGTGTGATCAGCGCCGGGATCTGCAGCAGCAGGCAGTCCTCACACAACCTCAGGTGCAGGGGATAGGTGGTCTCGGGCAGGTCGAGCTCGTCCGCGGCCAGGAATCGCTCGCACGGCGGCGTGGCGCCGAGATCGAGCACGCTGAGGAGTCGTTCCGATTCGCACAGACGGCACTTCATTGATCACACCCCTCCGGGCAGTCGGCCGGGAACCGTGCCGGCGAGATTCTCGCAACATCAGGTCCGACTCGACTAGGTAACCATACCTAGAGGATGAATGGAACCCTGAAACAAACTCCTAGATTGTTTTGCCTGCTGTTAGGCGCCAGTTGGTAGACACCCCTAGACTCAGAACCACTCACACCCTCACTCGTGGGTCGGGCACGCCGGGGTGTCGAGGCGTACGGTGAGATCCTGGGGAGGTCGCCCGATGTCGTTTCAGATCGTGCAGCGCGAACAAACGCTCGTCGCCGGCCTGCCCGTGCGCAGTCCGCGCCGAGCCCTCGGCAAGGTTCGCGACCGGGCGCTCGAGCGGGCCTGGTCCGCGGTGCTGAAGCAGGAACTCGGCGGGCCCCTGGCCTCCGCCTACACCGATCACGCGGTGGACATCGACTCCTACTACACCCAGACGGTCGGCTATCAGTGCGAGTCGCTGGACCAGGTGACCGAAGGCCACCTCGTCGCCTGCCTGCCCGCCGGGACCTACGCGAAGTTCTCCTCGACCGGTACGTTCCCCGGCGTCTTCATCGACCTGTGGAGCCAGATCCGTGCGGCCGAGGAGGCGGGCGAGATCATCCGGTCGTTCACCGGCGACTTCGAGTTCTATCCCCACGCGTATCGCATCGACATGTACGTGGCGATCAGTACCACGGAAAAGGCTGGTGCGCAATGAGTTTCGAACTCACCAAGCTGCACGACCACTATGTGGGGGGGCTCGTTCTGCCGGGACTCGAGCCGGGGCCGACCGGGCAGCGGTCCGAACTGCTGACCTTCACGGAGGATCGCATCCGTGCGCGGGGCATCGGCGAGGTGGTCGTGGTCTACATCTGCCACCCCGAGGTCGGATGGAACGCGGTGGTCGGCTGTCGCTGCGACGGCCTGTCCGGCCTGGCGGTCGGGGACTCGCTGGTGCGGGTTCCCACCGGATACTTCGCCCGCTTCGTTCCGGACGGCGATCACTCCGATCCCGTCGAGGACGTGTGGCACCAGGTCGAGATCGCCGAGAAGGAGGGACGGATCGAACGGGCGTACCGGGAGGAGGTGGCTGTCATCGGCCCGTCGGGAGTAACGGAACTTTACATATCTTTGGCTTGAGACCGTGTGAAACACCCGAATACTGCATACTCGACCCATACAGCCACATGTATGACCCGTGCCGTCCCAGGTCGACGATCACGACGGCGGTGAGCGAGAGGGCCTGATGTGGTCCGCCGGGTGACTCCGATCGAGGTCACCCGCAAGGTCGGAGGCCGACAGTGGATCGAGCAGTGCGGGTCGCATCGGACTCGGTGCGCGAGCGTGTCTCGACCTACAGGGATCCTGCCTCCGGGTATTCGTTCGTCGCTGCCGCACCGAGTGCGGCGGGGGATCTGTGGAACGAATATCTCGCCCGGGCGTTGGGTGCCTATCGCAGATTCGGGGTCGAGTCCGCACTCGAGTACGACAAGGTGCGAAGCGGGGAGAACACGGCGATGTTCTGCGCGGGGCTCGATCGAAGGGGGGTCGTCGTGGGTGGGGTACGAGCTCAGGGGCCTTTTCGCAGTGCGGACGAGTCCCACGCCCTGACCGAGTGGACTGCTCCGGAGCACGTCGGCCACCTCCGCCGCATGATCGAGAGCCGAATCCCGTTCGGTCTGATCGAGGCGAAGGCCGCATGGGTGTCCGAAGATGTGCCCCAGCGTCGAGAGCTCACCCTTGCGATCGCCCGGATGGGGGCGAAGTTCATGGACCTGCTCCACTCCCGGTACATGATGGCCACGGCCGCCGACAACCTTCTGGATCTGTGGAAGACCTGCGGGGGAGTGGTGGACGAGAGCATGCCGGCCACCCCGTACCCGGACGCCCGCTATCGGACCCGGCTCATGTGGTGGGACCGTCTGCGCGCCGATTCGCTCGGCGACGAACTCCGACGAGAAGTGGGTGGATATCCTCTCGACGGGGAGCCGGCGTGATGTCCGACGGCGAGGTGGGATGGACGGCTTCCGTGTTTGCGGAAGACCGGCCGAAGGATATGGAGGAATTCCGGCGCGTTCGTTCCGAACCCGGCATCGTGGTCGTCGACCGTCTCGCCGATCAGGTGAGAGGACTGCGCGAAGTGCTCCCACCGCCGGGGAGCGAACTGTTCGACGAGCCTGCACGGTGGGTCCACTACCCCTGGCGCCGGACCGTCGTCCGCGTGCTCGGCCCGCACTCGTTCCGGCGGCTACGGCTGGACCGTAACCGGAACAAGGTGACGTCGGCCGAACAGGACCGGCTGCGCGGATTGACGGTCGGGATCGTCGGATTGAGCGTCGGCTTCTCGGTCGCGCAGGCGCTGGTGCTCGACGGGGTGTGCGGGGAACTCCGTCTCGCCGACTTCGACCCGATCGAGCTGTCGAATCTCAACCGGGTGCCGGCCTCCCTCGTCGATCTGGGCACGAACAAGGCGGTCGTGGCCGCGCGACGACTCTCGGAGCTGGATCCGTACCTGTCCCTGTCGGTGTGGCCCGACGGGGTCGGACCGGAAGCGATGAGCGAGTTCCTGGACGGACTCGACGTCGTCGTGGACGAGTGCGACTCCCTGGACGTCAAGGTCCTGTTGCGCGCGGAAGCGGCCCGGCGAGCCGTCCCGGTGGTGATGGAGACGAGTGACCGGGGGTTGATCGACGTCGAGCGCTTCGATCTGCGGCCGGGACCCCCGTTCCACGGATTGCTGGGAGAAATCGATCCGCAGCGGCTCGCCGCCCTGTCGGGTCGGGAGAAGATACCGTACGCTCTGCGCCTGCTGGGACCGGAGCGGATCTCGACCCGGATGGCCGCCTCCCTCCTGGAGGTGGAGCGGACGCTGGTCACCTGGCCTCAACTGGGGAGCGAGGTGATGCTCGGCGGGGCGACGGTCGCCGCGGTCGTGCGCCGGCTGGGCCTCGGGCAGCCGCTGAACTCGGGGCGAGGCCGCGTGGACGTCGAGGCCTGCCTCGACGCCCTGACCCTACCCGCGGACCCGGGGAACCGGGCCGTCGCGGAAGCCCCCCTGCCCGCGGAATCGGACGATCCGATCGACCGGGTTCTGCATGCCGCGAACAGAGCCCCCTCGGGAGGTAACAGCCAACCCTGGTCCATCACGGCCGGCGGCGGGATGCTGGAGATCGACATCTCGGACGACTTCGTGCCGACCGCGATCGACATCCACTGTCGGGGCACTTACGTGGCGCTCGGCGCAGCCCTGCAGAACGCGCGCATCGCCGCGGCGGCCCACCGGATACTCGGCCCGGTCCGAGTGCTCGCGCGGGACCGCGGCGAGCCGCCGCGCGAGGTGATCGCGACCATGCGGTTCTCCGACGACACCGACCCGGTGCTGGCCGCCCAGTACGAGGCCATGCTCTCGCGCGGCACCAATCGGCAACCCGGTGACGGAACGCCACTGTCCGATGCCGAGACGGCTGCCCTGTACGAGGCAGCCGAGCGGGAGGGTGGCCGGATCCGGGTCGTCACGGACGCCGATCGCCTCGCCGAGACCGCGGAGCTGCTCGCGGAATCGGACAGGATCCGCTATCTGACTCCCGTCCTGCGGCGGGAGATGCTCGCGGAACTGCGGTGGCCGCACTCCGAGGACATCGACAGTGGTATCGACGTCGGAGCACTCGGCATGGACGACGCGGAGCGCACGATGCTCGACTTGACGGTGCGAAACGATGTGCTCGATCAACTCGGGGAGTGGGATCTGGGGCACGGGCTGGGGCGTCTGACCGGAACGCGGGTGCGGAGCAGTTCAGCACTCGTAGCGGTCTTCGCTGAGGGACCGCGACCGGCCGACTACGTCCGAGCGGGAATGGCGGCCGAGAGCGTGTGGATATGCGCCCACGGCATGGGCCTGGCGGTCCAGCCGGCGTCACCGGTGTTCCTCTACGCCGAGGACGACACCGACCTCACGCGGCTCTCCGAGGTCCGGTTCGGCGATCTCGGGAAACTGCAGTCGACGTTCGACGACGTGTTCGACAGACCGACCGGACGACGCTTCGCCCTCCTGCTCCGGGTGGCGCGGGCGCGGCCGGAACGGGTTCGCAGTGCGCGCCGCTCGGATAGGGTTCGAAGACATCCCTGATGCGGTCACGGCCGCGTCGGATGTGCTGCTCACAAGGGGTTTGGGATGGCGGAGAAGAGCTTCGAGAACATTGTCACCCGGGTCGCTTCCCGCCTCATGCCGGCGGACGCCGCGTCTCATCACTCGGTGATCGAAAGGGTGCTCCAGGACCTCGTCGAGCACTTCGAGGTCGACACCTGCTTTCTCCGCTACAACGACCACGACATCCACGCGACGGTGCTCGTCGCCGAGTGGCCGCCGCGGGAGTACGTGCCGAGCCCGGATCCCCTGGGCGTGGTGCACTTCCGCGATGCCGACCCGATCTTCGCCATGACCGAGACCATGAAGGAACCGGCGGTCAGCCGTCCGGCGCAGTCGGGTGCCGAATACGCCGACCGGGTGCGCGCGGGTTCGGGAGTGCCCGAGGTCTCGGTCGCGGCGGTGCCGCTGATCTCCGGCAGCGTCACCACCGGCACCCTGGGCTTCATCAAGGCCGGTGATCGTGACTGGAGCGAGGACGAGATCAACACCTTGATGATGATCGCGGCGCTGCTGGCCCAGGTGCAGGCCCGGGTCCGCGCGGAACAGGACCTGCGCGACGCCGCCTATCACGACGACCTCACCGGCCTGGCGAGCCGGCGGGCCCTCCTCGAACACCTCGAGGAGCGGTTGAAGCGGGGGCAGCCGGGACCGGTCGCCGTCCTGTTCCTCGATCTGGACCGCCTCAAGCCGCTCAACGACTTCCTCGGTCACGCGGCCGTCGACGTGTTCCTGTGCCGCACCGCGCAGCGGCTGTCGCGGGTGTGCGATCCGAAGGACATGGTGGCGCGCCTCGGCGGTGACGAGTTCGTCATCGTGCTCGACGGCGCGGTGTCGCTCGAGGTGGCGCGGGAACGCGCCGAGGCACTGCGGTGGGCGGTCGGGATGTCGGTGCAGCTGGGCAGCCAGGTCGTCGGTCGCGGCGGCAGCCTCGGTGTTGCCGTAGGCGAGCCCGGACGGATCACTCCGGTGGCGTTGCTCGGGCGCGTCGACGAGGCGATGCTGATGGCCAAGAGCAAGGGCGGCAACAGCGTCGTCGCGTACACCGACGACATGCGGGGCGCGAGCGAACGCCGCACCCTCATCGAGCTGAGTCTGCGGACGTCGATCGACGACGAGCACCTCACCCTCGACTATCAACCCGAGTTCGACCTGCGCGACGGAAGCATTCTCGGTGTCGAGGCCCTGGTGCGGTGGAATCACCCGGTGCTGGGCAAGCTGCAGCCGGCCGAGTTCATCGAGGTGGCCGAGTCGACGAACCTTGCGGGCGAACTCGGGCGCTGGGTGCTGCGGACGGCGTGCGGGCAGCTGGCCGAGTGGCGGCGCCGGATTCCGGGGTTGAACCTGCAGATGAGCGTGAACGTCTCGCCGGTGCAGCTGGTGAGCCTGGACTTCGTGGAGACGGTGGAGAGCACGCTGGAGGAGTTCGGCCTGGGCAGCTCGTGCCTGTGCCTGGAGATCACCGAGTACGTGGTCGTCAGCGATCTCGAGCGCTCCCGCAAGACACTGCGCCGGCTCGAGCGTCTGGGCGTCTGCTGCGCGATCGACGATTTCGGCACCGGCTACAGCTCGCTCGCCCACCTGAAGTCTCTGCCGGTCCACACACTCAAGATCGACAAGGCGTTCGTGCTCAATCTGCAGCGCAGCGAGAGCGACCGCGTCATCGTCGAATCGATCATGGGGCTGGCCTCCGCGTTCGGGCTGGACGTCGTGGCCGAGGGGCTCGAATCCGTGGCGGCGGCGACGAAGCTGCTCGAACTCGGCTGCTACCGCGCGCAGGGCTTCCTGCTGAGCCGCCCGAGGCCGGCGGAGGCGATCGAGGAACTACTGCACCGGCAGCGGATCGAACTTCCGTGGCAGACCCCGGTGGCGGACCGGGCCTGAACCGGCTCGGCGGCCCTCACGCCTCGAAGAGCGCCTGCCCCCAGTACTCGCCCGGTGCCGGCCCGGCCGGGCACGCAAATACCGCCGACCCGACGTGCTGGATGTACTCGTTGAGCGCGTCGCGCCGTGCCAGTTCGCGCTGCATCGGCACGAACTGCTCGAGCGGGTTGCGGCAGAACGCGATGAAGAACAGGCCCGCGTCCAGGTGGCCGAAGCCGTCGGAGCCGTCGGTGAAGTTGT
This sequence comes from Rhodococcus sp. ENV425, assembly GCF_002887785.1. Taxonomy (NCBI): domain Bacteria; kingdom Bacillati; phylum Actinomycetota; class Actinomycetes; order Mycobacteriales; family Nocardiaceae; genus Rhodococcus; species Rhodococcus sp. ENV425. Next base: position 5,453 of record NZ_PCZU01000133.1, on the reverse strand, counting down.
AGCCCCGGCGCAGGATCTTCAGCCCGCCGAGGTGCTGGGCCGACGCGAGGCGCACGTGTGCGTCGACGGGGACGAACGGTCCGTCCGGTCCCCTGGACTCGAGGTCGAGTTCGTCGAACTCGCCGGTCTTCCCGAGCGGAGCGCCGTCGCGCTTGGTGCGGCCGATCACCTGCTCCTGCTCTTGCAGCACCGCTCGGTCCCACTGCTCGATGAGCATGCGGATCCGCCGCGCCACCAGGTAGGTGCCGCCGGCGAGCCAGGCCTGGTCGTCGCCGGGGCCGACCCACACCGACTCGGTGAGCGCGCCGGGGTCCTCGGCCTTGAGGTTGTTGGTTCCGTCCTTGAATCCGAACAGGTTCCGCGGCGTCTGCTGCGACGTCGAGGTGGACGAGGTGCGGCCGAATCCGAGCTGCGACCAGCGCACCGACGCGGTGCCGAACGCGACCCGTGCCAGGTTGCGGATGGCGTGCACCGCCACCTGGGGATCGTTGGCGCACGCCTGGATGGCGATGTCGCCGCCGCTGCGGGCCGGATCGAGGTTGTCGGCGGGAAAGTGCGGAAGTTCCTCGAGTGCAGCGGGTCTGCGGTCGGCGAGACCGAACCGTCCGTCGAACAGCGACGGGCCGAACCCGATGGTCAGGGTCAGCTGGGAGGCGTCGAGGTCCAGGGCCTCGCCGGTGTCGGTGGGCGGATGGTAGGGGCCCTCGCCGGTGGCGCCGTCCTCGGTGGCCTCGAGCCCGGCGGTCATCCGCTCGGCCATCTCGGTCCACGTCTTCAGCAGCGCGACGAGTTCGTCCCGGTCGTCGGTGGTGACGTCGAACGCC
>NZ_PCZU01000133.1:0-4547 GCF_002887785.1 Rhodococcus sp. ENV425 | reverse complement strand
GCCGACCACCGCGCCCGCTCCGGCGAGCGCGGCGCCGGCACCGACCGCACCGAACAGGCGGCGGCGGGAGATGCCCCCGCGGGCGGCGGGGGCCGCGGCGGTGTCCGGGGTCCCGCTCATGCGCCTGCAGCTCCCGCGACGACACCCTGCACCTTGCTCACCTCGGCCGAGAGCGCGTCGATCAGGCGCGAGAGTTCCTGCCGCTGTGGCTCGGTCACGGTGTCGTAGGAGACGAAGCCGTCGCCCTGCCGGTACCGGGCGAGCGCGGCGTCGAGGTCGGCGAACCGGGCGTCGATGGCCTGCCCCAGCTCGGGATCGTTCGCGTCGAGGATCGGGCGCAGCGCGGCGACCGCGGCCTGCGAGCCGTCCACGTTGCCCTGGAAGTCCCACAGGTCGGTGTGGGAGAAGATGTCCTCCTCACCCGTGATCTTCGAGGTGGCGATCTCGTCGAGCAGGCCCTGTGCATTTCCGGCGATCTTGGTCGGGTCGACCGTGTAGTCGGCGGCGTTCACCAGGTCGGCCAGCTCCTGGACGTCGACCGCGAGCTGATCGGCGATCGCGCCCGTGTCGGGCTGGGGGCCCTGCACCCACAGGTCCTTCTCGAGCCGGTGGAATCCGGTCCAGGCCTGGCCGGGCTCGAGGTCCGCCTCGCGCAGGTCGATCCGCGGGTCGAGGTCGCCGAAGCTCTCCGCCTCCGGCTCGATGCGTTCGAAGTAGGTGCGGCTGACCGGGAACAGCCGCTTGGCCTCGTCGGCGTCGCCGGCCTTCACGGCGGCCACGAACTCGCCCGTGGCGGTGACGAGGGCTTCGGTCTGGCTGCGGATGTACCGGCGGTAGCCGTCGCCCGCCTCGGTGAGCTTGCCGTCGGCGTCGGTGGCGGCCTGGGAATCGCCCGTGACCACGAACTCCTGACGGATCCCGTCGCCGACCATGCCGGGGCGGCAGGACAGCTCGTAGGTGCCGGCCTCGGGCAGGTTCACGATCAGCTGCCGGGTGAGTCCGGGGCCGATGTTCTCGATCTCGCCCATCACCCGGTCGCCGGCGGCGAACACGTAGAACTCGGTGACCTTGGTGCCGTTGTTGGTGATGCTGAAGGTCGAGTGCCCGGTCGCGCCGTCCGCCGCCGCCACGTCGCATGCGGTGTCGGTGGCGGTGACCGCGATCGCGTCGTCGCCGGCGGTGGACTTCTCGGTGCAGCCCGCCAGGGCGAGGGGCAGGGCCGCTGCCGCCGCGAGGGCGTACGTGGATCGACGCATGGATCGGTGCCTTTCGAACAGGGAGGGGGTCAGACGGCGACGGCCGGTTCGGGTGTGCGGGCCGGCGCGACGGGACGCAGGAACACGTACAGGACGACGACGAGGTAGCTCACCCACGCGACGGCCTGGAGGACGGTGGGGTCCGGACGGAGGTTGAAGATCCCGGCCAGCACGGTGCCGTACCAGCTGCCGGCGTCGTAGTGGGCCGAGACGTCGAAGGCGAGGTTCGAGCCCCCGGGCAGGACGCCGCCGATCTGGAGGGCGCGCAGGCCGTAGGCGAGAATGCCGGCCGCGACCACGATCAGGAAGGCGCCGGTGTACTTGAAGAAGCGGGCCATGTCGATCCGGATCGCCCCGAGGTACATCAGTACCGTGAGCCCGGCGGCCACGCCGATGCCGAGGAGCAGGCCGACGAGCGGCCAGGCGCTGCCGGCGGTGTTCTCCGCGTACCCGACCATGAGCAGTGCGGTCTCGAGGCCCTCACGGCCGACCGCGAAGAACGACAGGGTGAGCACCGCCGCCGGTCCCGCGAGCAGTGCCTTCTCCATTCCGGAGCGCAGGTCCCCGGAGATCGACCGCGACGCCTTGCGCATCCACAGCACCATGGCGGTCACGATCACGACCGCGGCGAGCGACGCGAGGCCCGCGGCCACCTCGGCGGCGAGGCCGGTGAGGGTGGTGGTGCCGAAGTGGATGATCCCGAACGTCGCGGCGACCATGGCGACCGCGGTGCCGACGCCGAGCCATACCCACCTCAGGGCGTCGCGGCGCTGGGCCTTGACGAGGAAGGCGACCAGGATCATCACGACGATGCCCGCTTCGAGGCCCTCGCGGAGCCCGATGAGGCCGGAGCCGAACAGCTGGGTGGCGATCGACGGGGCCTCGGAGCTCGCGGCGAGTGCGGACATGGGCATGACTCCAACGGTTAGGTGAGGCGAACCTCTCTTAGGTGATGCAAGCCGAAAACATACACCCGGTCGGGACTCCGTCGACAGGGACCTTGGTCTCTTTACCTGCGCTTTGCCGGGGATATGGATGATGGGAACCATGCCCCCTGCCGCCTCGCGCCGACGCTCGCCGTGGCCGCGCGTCCTGGTCGGCGCCGTCGCCGCGGTGATCCTCGTGGTCGTCGGCGTTGCCGTCTGGAGCCCGCGCGAGCCGCGCATCCCGATCCCGGACGGCGTCCCGCCCGCCCCCGGAACCGCGGTCCCGGCGATCGACGTCGACGCCCCCGGCCGCACCGCCGACCAGTTGCGGGACTGGGCGGCACCGCAGGCCGAGGCGCTCGGCATCCCCCGCACCGCGCTCGAGGCCTACGGTCACGCCGCAGCCGTGCTCGCCGCCTCGCGCCCCGGCTGCGGGCTCGCATGGACGACGCTCGCCGGCATCGGGAGCGTGGAGAGCCGGCACGGCCGGTACAACGGCGCGAGCATCGCCCCCGACGGACGCGTCGACCCGCCCATCCGCGGTGTGCCCCTCGACGGTGGTCCCGGACTGGCCGAGATCCGAGACACCGACGGCGGCCGGCTCGACGGCGACCCCGTTCTCGACCGGGCGGTGGGGCCCATGCAGTTCATCCCCGAGACCTGGTTCCGCTGGGGCGTGGACGCGAACGGCGACGGCGTCGCCGACCCCGACAACATCGACGACGCGACCCTGACCGCCGGCCGCTACCTGTGCGACCGGGGCGGCGACCTCACCACCGCCGAAGGCTGGACGCGGGCGCTGACGGCCTACAACCTCTCGGGCGAATACCTCGCGCTGGTGCGCGACCGCGCCGCCGCGTACGGGGTGGGCCGTCGGCCCTGACGCGGCTGCCCGATCCGTCCGCCTCCCCGCCGGGCGGGCGGCCGGTGGCCGCCGCCGTGGGGCGCGCCGTGCTTCGGGCGCAGGTCGGGGCGGTTAGGCTGTTCCCAGCGTGCAGACCCCGCAGCGTGAAGTCCATCGAAGGAGAATCAGCCAGTGGCCATCATTGAGCAGGTAGGAGCCCGCGAGATCCTCGATTCGCGTGGTAACCCCACGGTCGAGGTCGAGGTGCTGCTCGACGACGGAAGTTTTGCCCGCGCTGCGGTGCCCTCCGGTGCGTCCACCGGTGAGCACGAGGCCGTCGAGCTGCGCGACGGTGGCGAACGCTACCTGGGCAAGGGCGTCGAGCAGGCCGTCGAGGGCGTCCTCGGCGAGATCGCCCCGGCCATCATCGGCCTCGACGCGACCGAACAGCGCACCGTCGACCAGGCCCTCCTCGACACCGACGGCACCCCCGACAAGGGCCGGCTCGGCGCCAACGCCCTGCTCGGCGCGTCCCTCGCCGTCGCCAAGGCCGCGGCCGAGTCCTCCGGACTCGAGCTGTTCCGCTACCTCGGCGGCCCGAACGCCCACATCCTGCCCGTGCCGATGATGAACATCCTCAACGGCGGCGCCCACGCCGACACCGGCGTCGACGTCCAGGAGTTCATGGTCGCCCCGATCGGCGCCCCCACCTTCAAGGAGTCCCTGCGCTGGGGCGCCGAGGTGTACCACGCCCTCAAGTCCGTGCTCAAGAGCCGCGGCCTGGCCACCGGTCTCGGTGACGAGGGCGGCTTCGCGCCCGACGTCGCCGGCACCAAGGAGGCCCTCGACCTCATCAGCGAGGCCGTCGCCAAGACCGGTCTGAAGCTCGGCACCGACGTCGCGCTCGCGCTCGACGTCGCCGCCACCGAGTTCTACACCGAATCTGCCGGCTACAAGTTCGAGGGCAAGGACCGCACCGCGGACGAGCTCGCCGACTTCTACAACGAGCTGCTCTCCGCGTACCCGCTGGTGTCCATCGAGGACCCGCTGAGCGAGGACGACTGGGACGGCTGGGTCGCACTGACCGACAAGATCGGCAACAAGGTGCAGCTCGTCGGCGACGACCTGTTCGTCACCAACCCCGAGCGTCTCGAGGAAGGCATCGTCAAGGGCGCCGCCAACGCGCTGCTGGTGAAGGTCAACCAGATCGGCACCCTCACCGAGACCCTCGACGCCGTCGACCTCGCGCACCGCAACGGCTACAAGTCGATGATGAGCCACCGCTCCGGCGAGACCGAGGACACCACCATCGCCGACCTCGCCGTCGCCGTGGGCAGCGGCCAGATCAAGACCGGTGCCCCGGCCCGCTCCGAGCGCGTCGCCAAGTACAACCAGCTGCTGCGCATCGAGGAGTCGCTCGGCGACGCCGCCCGGTACGCCGGCGAACTGGCGTTCCCGCGTTTCAACATCGAGGGCTGAGCGCACCCGCATGAGCCAGCGCGGTAGGTCCCGGCCCGGTGC
>NZ_PCZU01000132.1:0-8639 GCF_002887785.1 Rhodococcus sp. ENV425 | reverse complement strand
CAGGGTCACGCCGGCCTCGCGAGCGGCCTCGATCACCTCGTTGTCGCGCACCGAACCACCCGGCTGCACGATGGCCTTGACGCCGGCCTCGGTGAGCACCTGCAGGCCGTCCGCGAACGGGAAGAACGCGTCCGATGCGGCGACGGATCCGGTGACACGGTCCCCGGCGCGTGAGACCGCGAGCCGGGCGGAGTCCACGCGGTTGACCTGGCCCATGCCGACGCCGACGGTGGCGCCGCCCGCAGCGAGCAGGATCGCGTTGGACTTCACGGCCCGGCAGGCGCGCCAGGCGAACTCGAGATCCGCGAGGGTCTCGGCGTCGGCGGCCTCGCCGCAGGCCAGCTCCCAGTTCCCGGCCGAATCACCCGGCGCCGTGAGGGTGTCGCGCTCCTGCAGCAGCATGCCGCCGGAGATCTGACGCAGCTCGATCTGCGCCGCCTGCGGCGAGTCGGCCCGCAGGATGCGGATGTTCTTCTTGCGGCTGAGCACCTCGACCGCGCCGGCCGCGTACGCCGGGGCGATGATCACCTCGGTGAAGATCTCGGCGACCTGTTCGGCCATCGCCACGCTCACCTCGCGGTTGACGGCGATCACGCCGCCGAACGCGCTCACCGGATCGCACTCGTGCGCCTTGCGGTGCGCCTCGGCGACGGTGTCGGCCACCGCGATGCCGCACGGGTTGGCGTGCTTGATGATCGCGACGCACGGCCGGTCGTGGTCGTGCGCGGCGCGCCAGGCCGCGTCGGCGTCCTGGTAGTTGTTGTAGGACATCTCCTTGCCGTGGAACTGCTCGGCGCGGGCCAGGCCCGGCTCGCCGGCCTCGTTCACGTACAGCGCCGCCGCCTGGTGCGGGTTCTCGCCGTACCGCAGCACGGCCGCACGCTGCCACGTCGCACCGGCCCAGGCCGGGAACTGCTCGGCGGCGTCCGCCTCCGGGACGGCATAACCGGCGTTCATCCAGCTCGCCACCGCCACGTCGTAGGCGGCGGTGTGCTGGAACGCCTGGGCGGCAAGGGCTTTGCGCTGCGGCAGGGTGAAGCCGCCCGCCTTGACGGCGTCGAGCACGTCGTCGTACCGGGCCGGGTCGACGACGACGGCGACCGACGGATGGTTCTTCGCGGCGGCACGCACCATGGACGGGCCGCCGATGTCGATCTGCTCGACGCACTCGTCGGGGGTGGCCCCCGAGGCGACGGTCTGCGTGAACGGGTACAGGTTCACCACGACCAACTCGAACGCCTCGACACCGGGCTCGGCGAGCTGGTCGAGGTGGTCCTGCTTGCGCGTGTCGGCGAGGATGCCGGCGTGCACTCGCGGGTGCAGCGTCTTGACCCGGCCCTCGAGGCACTCGGGGAAGCCGGTCAGGTCCTCCACCTTGGTGACGGGGATGCCGGCGCCGGCGATGGTCGCGGCCGTGGAGCCGGTGGAGACCAGCGCGACACCCGCCTCGTGCAGACCCGTCGCCAGTTCGACCAAACCGGTCTTGTCGTAGACGCTGACGAGTGCACGTCGCACAGCCTTACGTTCGGTCACTGGGGATCACGGCCTTTCGTCCATCGGATACAACTCCACGGGTGGCGACGGCGGCGACCACGTCGGCCAGCAACCGTCGCTCCACAACCTTGATGCGTTCGTGCAGGGTGGCCTCGTCGTCGTCGTCGAGGACCGGCACGGGTTCCTGCGCCAGGATGGGGCCGGTGTCGACACCGGCATCGACCAGGTGCACGGTCGACCCGGTGACCTTCACCCCGTAGGCGAGGGCGTCGGGGACTGCGTGCGCGCCGGGGAACGCCGGCAGCAGCGCAGGGTGGGTGTTGACGATGCGGCCGCCGAACCGGTGCAGGAAGGTCGGCCCCAGGATCTTCATGAAACCGGCGGAGACCACCAGGTCCGGCTCGTGCGCGGCGACGGCGTCGGTGAGGGCGCGGTCCCACGCGGCGCGGTCCGGGTGCTCACGCAGCACGACGCGGAGATGCGGGATGCCGGCGGCCTCGGCATGCCCCTCGGCGGCGCACTCGCGGTCCACTCCGACGGCGACGATCCGGGCGGGGTACCCGTCCGTGTGCGTCGCGTCGATCAGCGACCGCAGCAGGCTTCCGGTGCCCGAGGCGAGGACGACGACCCGTGCCGGCGCAGTCGGCGGCAGCTGGTCACGCGAGGCAGTCAGCGCTCTACTCCTGGAACTCGAGAGGGGTCGGCCGGATGCTCGGCCGGGTAGAGCCTAGCCCTTGGGGGGTGCGGCCCCCTCCGGCAGGTCACCGTTGCGCTCCGGCGGCGCGCCGGCATCCTGCTCGGTTACGCCGGACCCGCCCGGCTCGTCGGCGGCGTCCTCGAGTTCCGCGTCGGCGACGTGCACACGCTCGTCGTCGGCGGGGTCCTCGCGCTCGGTGCCGGCGACGGCGGGCGCCCCGGCGTCGCCTGCGGCGTCTGCGTCGCCCCCGGCGTCGGCGGCGTCCTGCTGCCCCTCGGGGCCGTCCTCGACGATCTCGGCCTCGAGCACGTCGGCGGCCGGCGTCGCCGGGCCCGCCTCGAGCGCCTTCGCCTCGTCGAGCGGGGTGGCGTCGGCCTCCTCGACCGGCTCGTCGCCGTCGGGATTCTCGGCGGCGGCGGTCTCCGTGGCGGACTCCTCCGCGGCGGCCGACGCTCGGGCGGCCTCCGCCGCGGCCAGGCGGTGCTCGCGCCACAGCAGCAGCTGCGACGTGACGAGGCCCAGCAGCCCCGACCACGCGAATACCAGAACCCCGGCAAGCCACCAGTTTCCGCCGACCACGCCGAAGATCCCCAGGGGGCCACCGGCGACCCACGTGGCCAGCGCGCTCGTCGCGCCCGCGAGCGCCGCCGCAGCGACCACCGTGAGCGCGGCGTCGGTGGACGACACGTACTCCCCCCGGGCCCGCGCCTCGAGGTGGCGCTGGGCGACGTACCGTCCGAGCAGCGCACCCACCGTCGCGGGAACGGCCAGCAGCACCGGCCAGAACGGCGCGGCCGGTCCCGGTGGGATCACGGCGAGCACCGGCAGCGCGGGCAGGTCACCGCCGGTCGCCTCGAACAGGCTCAGGGTCACGTCGCCGAACTGCACCGTGCTCCCGGCCACCACGGCGGCGGCCCCGATCAGCACGTTGGGCAGGTACAGCACCGACAGCACCGTCAACCCGAACGCCCCGGTCACTCCCCCGCCGCGGCCGATCAGGTCACCGACCACGGTCCACGACCACAGCAGCCCGAGTACGGTCACCACCCCGGCCGCCGCGAACATCCCCAGCACCGCGCGGGCCGCGGGGCGCACGGCGGCGACCAGCCAGTTCGGCACGCCGTAGCGGACGGACAGCGGCCGCCACGTCCGGGCACCGATGCCGAGCCCGGCCCCGAGCAGGTAGAGGGCCGTCACCCAGGCCAGCGCGGCCGCCGGATTGGGGGTGACGACGGGCAGGACACTCGCCGCATCCTGGATCACGATCAGTGCCACGATCGTGATCACCGTCGGACCGGCGAGGGTGGCCACGGCGATGCGTGAGGCGTTCCGACGATCGAGCGGACGGCCGCCGAGCGCGACGAAGGCGTCGGTGGCCGAACGCGCGGCCCGGGCGGTCAGCCACACCAGCACCGCCGTCGGCAGCAACGGCAGCACGCCGAGCGCTACCCCGTCGATCGTCAGCGTCACCTGATGCAGGGCCAGCCAGCTTCCCGCGATCGCCGCGTAGATGCCGGTCAGGTCGCTGCTCGCGGCCACCATCGTGGTCACCACCAGCGTGGCGATCAACGCGAGGGTCACTGCCGGCACCCTGGCCGCCGTGCCGAGCAGGATCCGCAGCTGCTCCGGTTCGACCGGGTTGCCTTCCGGGGTGGTGCGCCGGTCGGACCGGCCTAGCGTCGAGGTCATCGTGTCGAGAGTGTCACCCGGCGACGGTCGTGACGGTCAGGCGCGCCGCAGCACGTGCGGGAGCCGTCACCGCGGCTCGTCACCGGGGCGGAACGCCTGCGTCGGCGCCGGGTCCGACGTCCGCTCGGCGTCGTCCTCCGACGGACGCCCCGCGGCATCCTGCTCGGAATCGGCGTGCCGGGGGGCGAGCACGGTCGGCTCGTCCGCGCCGCCACCGGCGGGCTCCCCCGGCCGGCCCGAAGGACCGGGCGACCCGGCGCCGTACGGGGCCTGGGCTCCCGTCGGGGTGTAGGCCTGCTGGCCGGGGTGCTGCCCCTCGGATTGCGGCCGGTCGACGCGCAGCGGCTGGCTCAGGTGCTCGGTCTGGGCGCCGTAGTCCGGGCTGGGGTAGTGCTCGCGCGGCTGCGCGCCCGAGTACTGGGTGCCCGGGTACTGGGATCCCGGGTACTGTCCGGACGGGTGCTGCCCGGACGGATACTGGCCGGTGGAGTACTGCCCCGACGGGTACTGCCCGGTGGAGTACTGCGGCTGCTGGTAGCCGGGGTACTGCGCCGAGGACCCCGAGGGGTAGGCCGAGGACCCCGAGGGGTAGCCGGAGCCCTGCGTTCCGTATCCGCTCGACGCCGCGCCGGGAGCGTAGCCCTGACCGGACGGATAGCCCTGCCCCGCGCCGGCACCCTGCGCTCCGTAGCCCTGGCCGCCGTACCCCTGACCGCTGTAGCCCTGGCCGCCGCTGTACCCCTGGCCCACGCCCTGCCCGCCGCCTCCCTGGCCGCCGAACGACTGCGCGGGCGCGCGGCGCTGGCCGGGCACCAGGATGCCGATCCCGAAGAGCAGCGCCATCAGCGCGAGCGCAGTCTGCAGGAAGCCGAGGACGAGGATCGACACCCCACCCCACGAGATGCCGGTGTCGTCGGGCAGGTGGAAGAGCTGGAACAGCGACACCACGAAGCCGACCGCGGAGGCCGCCACCGCAACGGAGCGCAGGTCCTGACCCGGTAGCAGCGACAGTGCCGCGGCCGCGCCACCGAAGAGCAGGAAGGCCAGCGGCACGACCGCGAACCCGAAGTCGAACGACGACAGCGCAACCTGGGTGCCGAAGGAGATCCGCACGTACGGGGCCAGGCCGAGCAGGAAGTTCAGCACCGCCAGCACCGCGACGGCGATCGGCAGGAGCAGCGGCACCACCTTGTCGGAGCCACGGGAGGCGAGGCTGGATCCGCCCCCGGTCGACGACCCCGTGGGACCTGACGGGGTGTCGGACCGGCCCGTTCCCGAGCCTGCTGGGTAGGTCATCGCTCCTCCTGATGTCGTCGGCTGCTCTGTGACCAGCCTAGGCACGATCACCGTGGGCGGCAGGAGTCCCGCGAATCCGGCTAATCCCCACCGGCGAGAATGTGCGCATGCCCAGCACCCTCGAGCCCGGAGCGGACGTCGTCGCCGAGACGGAGATCAAGCATTCCCGCTTTCTCGCCGCGCTGCGTCGCGTCGACTCGGATACCGCCGCGCTCGCCTTCGTCGAGGAACAGCGGAGGCTGTATCCCGATGCGCGGCACCATTGCTGGGCCTTCGTGGTGGGCGACGAGCCGGCGCACCGGGCGGAACGGTCGAGCGACGACGGGGAACCGGGTGGCACGGCCGGGGTGCCGATGCTGCAGGTGCTGCACCATCGCGATCTGGTGAACGTCGCGGTGGTGGTCACCCGCTGGTTCGGCGGCATCAAGCTCGGCGCGGGGGGACTGGTCCGGGCGTATTCGGGTGCGGTGGCCGTCGCGGTCGACGCGGCGACGCTGGTGCCGCGGGAGCGACGGGAGGTGTTCACCCTGGCGGTGGGGCACGGTGACGCCGGCCGGGTGGAGTCGGAACTACGGGGCCGCGGGGTGAGCGTGCTCGACGTGTCCTACACGGAGCGTGTCGTCTTCACGGTCGCGGCCCGGGATGCGGCCGGGTTGCGGAGCGTGGTGGCGTCGGCGACGGCCGGCGCCGGCGAGCTCGAGCCCGTCGGCACCGAATGGGTGGACGGGTAGGCAGCGGAGCTGCCGGTGCGTCCTTTGGGCGGTCAGGACCGCCCAAAGGACGCACCGGCGGCGGAGCCGCCTACAGCGACTGCAGGATCTCGCGCGCGAGAGCGGCGGTCTCGGACGGCGTCTTGCCGACCTTCACGCCGGCCGCCTCGAGGGCGTCCTTCTTGGCCTGCGCGGTGCCCGAGGAGCCGGAGACGATGGCGCCGGCGTGGCCCATGGTCTTGCCCTCCGGAGCGGTGAACCCGGCGACGTAGCCGACGACCGGCTTGGTCACGTTGGCCTTGATGTAGTCGGCCGCGCGCTCCTCGGCGTCGCCGCCGATCTCGCCGATCATGACGATGAGCTTGGTCTCGGGGTCCTTCTCGAACGCCTCGATGGCGTCGATGTGGGTGGTGCCGATGACCGGGTCGCCGCCGATGCCGATGGCGGTGGAGAAGCCGAAGTCACGCAGCTCGAACATCATCTGGTAGGTCAGGGTGCCGGACTTGGACACCAGGCCCACCGGGCCCTTGCCGGAGATGTTGGCCGGGGTGATGCCGACCAGCGACTCGCCCGGGGTGATGATGCCGGGGCAGTTGGGGCCGATGATCCGGGTCTTGTTGCCCTTCTCGACGTTGTAGGCCCACGCGTACGCGGTGTCCTGCACCGGGATGCCCTCGGTGATGACCACGAGCAGCGGGATCTCCGCGTCGATGGCCTCGATGATGGCGTCCTTGGCGAACTTCGGGGGGACGAACGCGATCGAGACGTCCGCGCCGGTCTCCTTCATCGCCTCGGCGACGGTACCGAAGACGGGCAGCTCGACGGCCGAGCCGTCGGCGGCGGTGTGGGACACAGTGGTGCCGGCCTTGCGGGCGTTGACGCCGCCGACGACCTGGGTACCGGCCTTGAGCATCAGGGCGGTGTGCTTGGTGCCCTCGCCGCCGGTGATGCCCTGGACGATGACCTTCGAGTCCTTGTTGAGGAAGATAGACATGTTCTCCGTGTGTCCTTACTTCGCGGCGTGCGCCAGCTCGGCGGCCTTGTCAGCGGCCTCGTCCATGGTTCCGACCAGCGTGACCAGCGGGTGGTTGGCGTCGGCCAGGATCTTGCGGCCCGCCTCGACGTTGTTGCCGTCCAGGCGGACGACCAGCGGCTTGTTGGCCTCGTCGCCGAGGATCTCCAGCGCCTTGACGATGCCGTTGGCGACCGCGTCGCACGCGGTGATGCCACCGAAGACGTTGACGAACACGCTCTCGACCTGGCCGTCGTTCAGGATGACGTCCAGGCCGGCGGCCATGACCTCGGCGGACGCGCCGCCACCGATGTCGAGGAAGTTGGCGGGCTTGACGCCGCCGTGCTTCTCACCGGCGTACGCGACGACGTCGAGGGTCGACATGACCAGGCCCGCGCCGTTGCCGATGATGCCGACCTGGCCGTCGAGCTTGACGTAGTTCAGATCGTGCTCCTTGGCCTTGGCCTCGAGCGGATCGGTGGAGTCCTTGTCCTCGAGCTCGGCGTGCTCGGGGTGGCGGAAGCCCGCGTTCTCGTCGATGGTGACCTTGCCGGCGAGGGCGAGGATCTGATCGTCGGGGGTGCGCACGAGCGGGTTGACCTCGACCAGGGTGGCGTCCTCGGCGACGAAGACCTCCCACAGCTTCTGGATGGTCACGGCCGCGGCGTCGAGCACGTCGGCGGGCAGGTGGCCCTGCTCGGCGATGCTGCGCGCGAACGCGAGGTCGACGCCCTTGACGGCGTCCACGGGAACCTTGGCGAGACGCTCGGGCTTGGTGGCCGCGACCTCCTCGATCTCCATGCCGCCCTCGACCGAGCACATGGCCAGGTAGGTGCGGTTGGCCCGGTCGAGCAGGAAGGAGATGTAGTACTCCTCGGCGATGTCGCTGGCCTCGGCGACCAGGAGCTTCTTGACGATGTGACCCTTGATGTCGAGGCCGAGGATGTTCTCGGCGTGGGTCTTCGCATCCTCGGGGGTGGCGGCGTACTTCACGCCACCGGCCTTGCCACGACCACCGGTCTTGACCTGGGCCTTGACCATCACAGGCTTACCGATTTCCTCGGCGATCGCCTTGGCATCGTCGGCCGTGTCGGTCACACGACCCAGCGACGTCGGCACACCATGCTTGGCGAAGAGTTCCTTCGCCTGGTATTCGAAGAGATCCATCTGCTCACCGTCTCGTCTGCGTTGACGCCCGCTCGAGGGGTATGAGCGGGTCCGTTCGGACTGTAACTAGTCGGAAGTCCCACCAAACGCCCGCACTCCTGGTATGTGTCGCATGTCACCGGAGCGAGGGGCCCGAGGGGTACCTCACGGATTTTCCTCCCGGATTGTGAGCCACGCCGCAGCCAGGAGGAACACCACCCCAAGGATTGCAGGCAGTGTGAGGACGCCGTTCACCGGCTCCTGCTCCGGGCTCCGCACGAGCAACCACGACGCCGCATACAGGGCCACCGACGCCGCCGCGCCGAGCAGCAGCACACCGCCCCGGGCCGGCCGCGACCGCGCTGCGACCAGCACCGCTGCGACCACCGCGACGGCGAGCAGCACCCGCCCCCACACGTCGTAGCCCCACGGATAGCCCAGGACCGAACCGGCCCCGGGCTGCACCGGCAACAGCACACCGGCACCGGCGACGAGAGCCGCAGCCGCGCCCACCGCGCGCACGACCGGCCCGGCGATCCGTTCGACGGAGGTGTCGATGCCGTCGCGTTCCGCACCCCCGGCCAGCACGACGAGC
>NZ_PCZU01000131.1:1158-9790 GCF_002887785.1 Rhodococcus sp. ENV425 | reverse complement strand
GACTGGGCATTTTCAATGAGCGCCATCAAAAGGCCACTCGCCGAGCTTAACCGGAGCTGCTGGTGTGCGAGAACTTTCTCGATCGTGTCGAGACCAGCAGGTCCTAGGCGTGTGTCATCATTCATATTGAGCCAACTTAGGACTCACCGATGTCAGGCCGGATCCAGCGCCTAACGGACGCCCCCGATTTTATGGGACGCATTCGAAAGTCGCGACGACGTACGCATCAGGTGTCCCGCTGCGGCAGCCCAAAGGGACTGTCGTTCAACTGGAGAACCGTCATTCCTACACGTGGTCGGTGTTGTCGACGATAGCCTGCTTCGAGGCTTGCTTGGCTCGGAACCGGACGACCGCCTGCCCGGGCGGGATGACGCTGCTCGGGAGGAACACCCTGAAGCCGAACATGCGGGTGGGATCCGCGCCTTCAGTCGTGTCTTTTACCGCGTAGACGAGGAGGGCGCCCCTTCTGGCCCCTGCGAGATCGCTGAGTCGCGGGTCAGTGTGGGCGTGCCCGGTAGCTATCCTGATCGCTGGCCCCCGGTGCTTGGGGTCCGTAGGCTCGCCCATGAGATTCCCGCGCTCGGTCCGGCGCCTACGCGAAACCACCGCAAACTCTCCTATCGTCCCGAAGTCCTCCTTAGCAATTCCACCCGGCTGTGGAGAGATGACAGCGAAGTCTTCGATCTTGTCCTGGAGTGATTCGAGGAACCGCAGGCGTGGGTCCACGACGCGTTCGCGGTAGTTTTCTAGCCAGATGTGGTTCCGGAGCAGGGCCAGCACGCGCGCGTATGACGCGATGCCGCATCGAGCCTCGAAAGTGTTCGTGAGCGGCTCGGTCTGCAAGAGCTGCCGCGGTGGGCCGAGCTCATTGAGGACCTCCTCCCAGAGAGAGAGGTTCGTCTCCAGCGCAGTCCTATCGATTGGATGGCCGTCGAGTCCGAACTCGGGGTCATGCTGCTGTTCGAGTACGGCGTTGAACATCTTGTTGGTTGCGGTGGGTTTCAGCCAAAAGAGGTGCTGGCTGACCAGGGGTGGGATGTCGATCGGGCGCATCTGCGGTCGGCCGTTGACAAGCTGGGAGTACGACCGCAGCTGCGTCCGAAACTCCTCCTCATCCTGCACGACCGCGTCGAATGCCTCAAGCAGATCGACTCGCTTCGTGCCGAACTTTTCGCTACGACCAATGAATACACGGACCAGATCCCTGTAGCCGTAGCGGAATCCGAACCAGCGTCCGGCTTGGGTAAGCGTGTCGTGCAACCTGGTTACGCGTCGGAAGTAGGTTACGGTGAGGCCCTCGACCGTGAATCCGCGGCTCAGCTTCGTGCCACCGACAAGGACGCGCCACACGCTGCCTTTGTCGAAGTCGAGTTGCTGCTGGTTGGCCTGAAGGTCCGTGTCGCCGTTGACGACGATGACCGGGTTCCCCGCATGTTCCGCGATGCGTGCCACCGCCTGGCCGATGTACGGCTTTAGTGCATCGAACGAGGGCACCGCTGGCACGCCGGCCTCGATCCGGGCGGCGGATACGGGAGCGAGGTCCTTGTCGTAGAGCTTTCGAAGTCTGTTAAGGCCCCTAGGGGTCGTGTATCCGGACTCCCCCCAGAGGGTTTGCACGTCCTGCATCACGTCCTTCTGTACGGCCATATAGACGGATTGGTGGACAAGCATCGTGTGGTGTCGGAAGGATAGTTGGGAATTTTTGTGCGCTCGGAAGAGCTTCACGGCGCCGGTTAGGACGAACATGTCCAATGCATCCTTCAGCTCCTGGAACCGGGCCTCTTGGTCGTCGGCCCGGAGATCGCGGATGAAGGCAGCGCGATTGGACTCGGCGGGATCCAGCTGCGTGGTGGTGGGGTCGAAGTCTTTGTCCACATCGGAGAAGTCGGCCGCTCCCATGTAGCCGAAGGGTCGTTTCAAACCAACGACGAAGTCCTTCGGGAACAGATCTTGGGCATCATCGGGGTCGATGAAGACGTTGGCGAATGGCGTCGCCGTGTAGCCGACGTACTGAGCTCGCGGCATGAGCCCTAGGAGCTCACCGATGCCGCGGTTGATTGCGGTTCTCTTGGCTACCTCTTTGCCTTCCTGTTTCGCCTTCGCGACCTTCTCGGGGTTGACCGTGTTCACCGAGGCCTGGTCTGACTCATCGTCGATGATCAGGACCGGGATGTCCTTGATCGAGTTCCGAACACGCTTCAGGTCTGCGACCAATTTGTCGATGACCCGCGCGTTCTTCTTGATGACGAAGAGTCCGGCTCGTGCTCGGGTGAGGTTCTCCGGTGCGTAGAGCGGAAGATCAGGTTGAATCTTGACGGGCTTAAGTTGGTCTGCTGCTCCGCCCAGTCCTTTGTAGTCGCCGGCTTGCCCGGTGTAGCGGGTGATGGACGGCTGTTGGGCGGTGTCGGGGTCGACGCCGAGGCGCATGAATTTGTACGGCCAGTCCTCATCCAGGCCGTAATCGAATTTGGGATCCGAGCTAACCTCGTCAAGGGTTCCATCGCCGAGGAGGTTCTCGACGCCCACGAGCTCCATGTCCAAACGGCGCTGAGTCTGGTCGCGCAGCAGGTCGATCATGCCCGTTAAGACGATGATGTAGCGATAGCCGGCGTCGATGGCCTTCGCCACGACACCGGTGAAGTTGGCTGTCTTGCCGCTCTGGACATATCCGACTACCAGGCCTTTGCTTTGGAACGCTTCCTTCCGGGTCGGATCCGCGAGACGCTCCAGGATTTGATCACTGGCGTTGTCGAGGTCTTGCACAGCGAGAGCTGGCCACTTCTTGACCTCGAGCAGGTGCCGCTCGTAGGCGTCCCAGTAGAATCGTCCGTGACGACGTTCTGAGATGTACCAGGGATCCCATTCGTCGCTGCTGATGACGATCGTTCCCTCTTCATGGGGCGGGTAGTGCATGGTGAGCCACTCAGACACAGCCTCGGTGACGCCGAGAGACTCGTAGATGCCGCGCCGCCGGTCGATGGTTCCTGGTAGCTGGTCACTCCAGTCAGGATCGATGACAGCGTCCCATCTGGCCAACCTGAGCCCGAAGTTCTGCCTCAAGGGGTCGTTGGGGGAAGCTTGTTGTAGGTGGGCCAGGAGCGAGTCATGCGAGACCTCGCCGCCGCCGTAATCCGAGGCTTCCATCTCGGCACGCTTGAGAAGATCCTTCGGCCGATCCTGCATGGCGCCGAGCGCGGCGAGGTAGGCGTTCACAGGGATAGTCATTCCGATTCCTCTGCGGGTCTCACGAGGCTGTGCAGAACCTCGGGTGTTGACTGTGTCAGCCCTGTGAGGTCCACCAGGTAGCGAAGGTCGACTATCCGGCTGATCTCAGGAATGAACTCGGCCAGGGCCTCTATGTGGATGGCGGGAAAGTTCTCGTCGACGCAGAATGCTGCCGGATGCGTTCTGAGCGTCCACGGCTTCGGATACAGATCAGCGTCTGCCTCCCGGTACCCACCCCTTGCCATCTCGGCCAGGAACGCCGCCGATCGGTGGCCGAGTCGGCTAGCGATTTCGCTGACGAGCTGAGGGAGGCTTCGTCCTTGATCTCCGGCCCCGGTGATCTGAATGGACAGCAAGAAGAGTTGCTTCGATTGCGTCTGCGTCAGTTGTGTCGGGGACGAGATCCAATGTCGCCGTCGCTCGGCGGAAGTCGTCTTCACTTCCAAGTCGAAGTCAGCGAAGGCGAAGTCATGTTCCTCGTCGGAGGGCCCAAGCCATCGGGCCATCGCGGCTTCAGCCCCGGATGTCGTGATGAGATGCTCCAGCACGAGGAGTTCGCCGTAGAGGCCGATCTGGTCCGACTCCGTCATCGCGGTCCGGGTGCTGAGGACGCTGCGGTACAGCCGGAGGACGTCCAGTACCGCCCTGTTGAACGACTGGCCCTCGAGTTGGACACGATCGAGGACCTGGCACAGGAGCGGGTACAGGTCCTCCAGGTGATCGACGGCGGCAACGCTGAACTCATTCCAGTCCTTCCCATTACGGCGCACTCGGGTAGCCGCGACATTCTCGTAGCGCGCACAATTGGGAAGTGGGCCCTCTGCTGGCACCCGGACCGCAAGACGCTTACCGGCCGGGTCGATCACCAGGTACCCGATCGGAGCGCCCTCCACTCTGAGAGTGCCAGGCAGGCCCTCTTCTACGTACCTCTTGACACCCTCGATCCCGAGATGCCGGGAAGCGCCGCCGGCCAACCGGTCAGTCATTGGCTTCAGCCTGAGCCGCGGCGGTAAGAATCGACTGCCAGATCTCGACGTTGTCCTTATCTCTCGGACCGTATGACGAACCCGTGAAGATGTCCTCGACGAGGAGGTAGAGGAGAGCCTTGACGACCGGAACGTCGTTGAGTCCGCCGCGACGCCCAGCCAACAAGGCCTTCCGGTACATGGTGTTGAGCCACAAAGTGTTCTGTGAGCGATCGACCTCGAAGAAGTCGTCACCTGGCAGCCACTTCCACCGGATCTCCATCGGGACACGGCCATCATGTATGGGCAGCTCGCAGGTGATCGCGCGCTTCACGGCGGGAGCCAATCCCGGACCGGGGGGAACGACCTCCTTGCGTCCTCTGTTCCGCTGGTTGCCGACTCGGTAGACGTTCTCGGCGGTCTCCAGGAATTCCGAGAACGTTGTTCCATCAGGTGCCATGGCCCTGCCAACGGCACGGATGAACTCCGGCTTCGGATGGACGGTGCTCTTCTCCATGCTCATCGAGAACAGATCCAGGGCATCGGAGATGTCTACCGCGACTCGGGCCAACTGGAGGCGACGGCTGGGCACGGTCGCTCCCTTCCAGTCACCGCCCTCCAGGAGCCGGTCGTTTCTGTAGAAATAGAAGCCCTGTCGTCGTTCCGGGTTTCCGTCGAGGCGGAAGTCGAGAGCCTCGCTGCGTGCTGGCCAAATGTGAGCATGGATGGGAAGGATCCGCCCCCCGGCCTTGCATTCGAATGTCTTAGGGTACCCGGCCTGGCCGCTTCGGCGATAACCGAACGGATCTACCGGATCGATCGTCTGGGGTGCGCCGGTCTCGCCCGAGTCGGCGTCGAGGACATCCAGGGTGATCGATATTGGGCTCTTCGCCAGTACACGATGTAGCACTAGGCCGAGGTGGGTGCGAAGTTCCTGAAAGGTTCTGGACAGGAAGTCGTCTGTAACGCGACGGTCGTCGGAAGCAGGGAAGGTCCGAATGTGATCCCAGCGCACGATTGTGCCAGCGGATTGCTCGACCGGCGCTGCATCAAGCTCCGATCCGACCTGCTCCGAGTCCAAGACGTCGCACTCGAAATTCTTCGCACCGCTGCGCACCCACCTTCTGCCGACCGGTTTCCCTCCCGCCCGCTTGGACATGACTGTGAGCACGTCGGCTTGGCTGAATGAGGCGGCCTTCAGTCCCATTCCGAAGTGCCCCAGAGCCTGGTCGTCGTATTCACGTCGCTTACCCACCGTCATGGCACGGTCGATGGCCTCATCGTCCATGCCTATGCCGTCATCCGAGACGAGCAGGGAAGACAGGCGTCCCTCGACCTCGACGAAACGTACACAGATGTTGGTAGCCTTCGCGTCGATGGCGTTGTCGACGAGATCAGCGATCGCCGAGGTCAACTTGTGACTGAGTCCGATGGCCTCAAGCACATCGGGATCCGGTGGCAATACACTTTTGCCGACAGCATCGATCGTCGTGCGCCATCCTGAGATCATCCACCCACCCCCTTGTGTCGGCTCCCGCACTGTTGGCGTCTGTAAGGGCACCCTAGATGGCAAGTCAGCGTTCGCGTCAAGGAACTATCGTAAGACTGCGAACCATCGTAAGACTGCGCGCGAAGCAACGGAGTGGCCTCGATCTGGCTGGTGCCCCTCTGACTTCTGGCAAGCCGCCGAGGGAGTGGGGTGTTACAGAGGGTTATGTTCTCGAGCATGGCGTAGAGGACATCGCAACGCTGCCGTATGAGCCAGATTTGGTCGGCGTTGTGCTTCTTGCCGTCGGCGCGCTTGCGGTCGCAGCACATTGCTGGTCGGGTCGTACAACACGGCAACGCAGTCGGGAATTGGGGCCATTATTCCCTGATCGGCAACCTCCTCCAGACCGAGCCGACCCTGCTGGCCGGCCCGCTTGTCGGCGAGGACGGGCGGATGCTCATAACCCCGGCAGTTCGTCGCCCGTCAGCTCCGCAGTGAGCAGCGCGCCGACAACACCCCGGACGGTCTGAACATTGACCTGACGGCCGAGATGATGGTCCGGATCTCGGCGTAGTTTCTGACGGTGCCCGGCGACGTGGTTGACATCGACGACAACGAGCAACCGGTGGCGCTCGCGCGGCAGTTCATCGTGCCGATGGTGGAACGGGTCGACGAGTAGGGCGCGCCGCGGAGGCCTGCGTATACCTAGAATCCGTGCGTGGGCAACAAGTCGGTCACCAGCTACGACGTCGCACGCGCCGCAGGCGTGTCGCAGTCGACGGTGTCCCGTGCCCTCCGGGGCGACCCGCGCGTCATCGAGGAGACCCGCGAGCGCATCCAGGCCCTGGCGAAGGAGATGGGGTACGTCCCGCACATCACGGCGCGGAGTCTGATCACGCGGCGGTCGTCGTCGATCGCGGTGGTCAGTGGTGATCTGCGGAATCCGTCGTATCCGACGTTGGTGAACACGCTGCAGGACCGGTTTGCGCAGCACGACTATCGGGTGCTGCTGATGAGCGACCGGACCGAGGGGTCGCTGGAGAAGGACATCCTGGCGCTGCGGGGCGGGCTGGTGGACGGGGTCGTGTTCATCTCGGCCCGGCTGGACTCACCCATCGTGTCGGAGATGATCGACTGGAAGATCCCGCTGGTGATCCTCAACCGCGACGTCGACGGCAGCCAGGCCGGCCGGGTGGACCGGGTGACGTCGGACAACGTCGGTGGGGGCCGGCTCGTCGCGGACCATCTGATCGAGATGGGGCACCGGCGCATCGGGCTGATCTCCGGCCCCCTGGAGAACGCGAGCGTGAAGCTGCGCGAGGCCGGCTTCCGGGAAGGCCTCGACAGGCACGGCCATCCGTTGGACGAGACGCTCGTTCACCGTGGCGCGGTGGACGCGAAGACCGGCTTCGAGGGCGGCATGGAGCTGCTGAGCCGGCCGGACCGGCCGACAGCCGTGTTCTGCGCGACGGACTACATGGCTTACGGCACCCTCGACGCCACCAAACGCCTGGGCCTGCTCGTGCCCGACGACGTGTCGATCGTCGGCTACAACGACCTCGACGCGTCGGGTTGGTCGATGTTCGACCTGACGACGGTGCGCCAGCCCCTCGAGGACATGGCCTCGGCCGCCGCCGAACTGCTGCTCGCGCGGATCGACGGCGCGGCGGGTGCGCCGGTGCACCGGAACTTCGGGGTGGAATGGGTGCAGCGGGGGAGTGCGGCTCCCATCGGCCAAGTGGGACGTGCGCAGTCCGTCAAAGATCGTTAACCGGGGCAACAAGTCCGTTACCCACGAGCTCCGATCCGGCAATAACCCCTGAATACATTCGAAGTCATAGCGAGCAGGGCAACGTTGCCCCACCGCTTCTTCGAATCCCCGCAGCTTCAGGAGCGACATGGAAATCGGCGTCTTCATCCCCATCGGCAACAACGGCTGGCTCATCTCCAAGAGCGCGCCGCAGTACATGCCGTCGTTCGAGCTCAACAAGACGATCGTGCAGAAGGCCGAGAAGCACGGCCTCGACTTCGCCCTGTCGATGATCAAGCTCAAGGGCTTCGGCGGCGAGACCGAGTTCTGGGATCACAACCTCGAGTCGTTCACTCTCATGGCCGGCCTCGCGGCCGTCACCGAGAAGATCAAGCTGTTCGCCTCCACCCCGATCCTCACCCTCCCGCCGGCCATGGTCGCCCGCATGGCGTCGACCATCGACTCGATCGCCCCCGGCCGCTTCGGCGTCAACATCGTGACCGGTTGGGCGCCCAACGAATACACGCAGATGGGCCTGTGGCCGGGCGAGGAGTACTTCGGCTACCGCTACCAGCAGGCCACCGAATACGTGACCGTCATGCGGCAGTTGTGGGCCGACGGCGTCAGCAACTTCAAGGGCGAGCACTACACGATGGACGAGTGCGTCCTCTCGCCGAGCCCCACCGGCGGCGCCGTGCCGATCGTCGCGGCCGGACAGTCCAAGAGCGGCATGAAGTTCGCCTCCGAGATGGCCGACTTCAACTTCATCATGGGCACCGGCATCAACACGCCCACCGCGATCTCCGACGCCACCGCCACCCTCGTCGAGGCGGCGAACAAGACGGGCCGCGACGTCGGCGCCCTGACGCTGTTCATGATCATCGCCGACGAGACCGACGAAGCGGCCCAGGCGAAGTGGCAGGACTACCACGACAACGCCGACCTCGCCGCCCTCGGCTACATGGCCGACCAGTCCGCTGCCGACGCCACCGCCGACGACGCCTCGACCGCCAAGACCATCTCCCTGCCCGAGGGCGCGGTGAACTTCAACATGGGCACCCTCGTCGGCTCGTACGAGACCGTCGCGAAGCTGCTCGACGAGGTCGCCGAGATCGAGGGCATCAAGGGCATCATGCTCACCTTCGACGACTTCGTCGAGGGCATCGAGAACTTCGGTACCCGCATCCAGCCGCTGATGAAGAG
>NZ_PCZU01000131.1:0-1128 GCF_002887785.1 Rhodococcus sp. ENV425 | reverse complement strand
GGCGGGTGGGGGCGCGTGCACCGATCCGCGCCCCCACCCGCCACCCCACACCGGAGGTTCCCTCTTGCATCCGCGCACCCTCGACGTCGCGATCGTCCAGGCCGGCGAACTCACCGAGGACCTCCTCGGCAACCTGGCCCGGCTCGCCGCCCTCGTCCGCACCGCCGCCGCACCCGACGCGACCGGCGCCGTCCCCGACCTGGTGGTGCTGCCCGAACTGATCACCACCCCCTACTTCTGCACCAGCCACGACGTGGACCGCACCCCCTGGGCGCAGACCGTCCCCGGCGAGGCCACCATGCTGTTCGGCGACCTCGCCCGCGAACTCGGCTGCGCCGTCGCCTTCGGCATGTACGAGCGCAGCGAGCACGACGTCACCCACAACTCCGTCGTGCTCGTCGACCCGGCCGGCGAGGTCGTCACCTGGCGCACCCCC
This sequence comes from Rhodococcus sp. ENV425, assembly GCF_002887785.1. Lineage (NCBI taxonomy): Bacteria > Bacillati > Actinomycetota > Actinomycetes > Mycobacteriales > Nocardiaceae > Rhodococcus > Rhodococcus sp. ENV425. Next base: position 692 of record NZ_PCZU01000131.1, on the reverse strand, counting down.
GACGGCGGCGCAGTGCCCGCCTATCGCAAGCTCTCGCTGCCCGCAAGCAAGGTCGGCGGCGTCGACATCGACGAGAAGTACCACTTCGCACCCGGCCAGGCCCCGGCGACCGCCGACCTGTTCGGCACCCGCTTCGGCTGCGTCATCTGCTACGACCGCACCTTCCCCGAATACTGGGCCGTCGCCCGCGCGCTCGGCGCCGAGGTGATGCTCGCGATCGTCTCGTCCCTCGGCACCCGCGAAGACCTGTTCCTCGCCGAGCTGCAGACCCGCGCCCTCGAATCGCAGATGTGGATCGTTGCCGCCAACCGGGCCGGGCCGGAAACCCTCAACGGCGTGACCGTCGACTACTTCGGCCTCTCGTGCGTCATCGCCCCGAACGGCGAGATCGTCGCGCAGGCACCCGCGCACCGGGCGGGGGAGACGCTGCGCTTCACCCTCGACCTCGACGCCGTCCCGGCCGTGCGCGCGGCCTTCCCGCTCGCCCGCGACCGTCGCCCCGACGTGCTGCGCCTGCTCGCCGACCTCACCGCCGGCACCCTCCGGCCCGCGCCGCTGCCCCGGCCCAGTGCCCTGCCGCTGGAGGTGAGCGGGTGACCACCACCGACTATCCCGACCTCACCGCCGCCGCGGCCACCACCGTCGACGACCTGCTGCCGCAGGCCCGCGCGGACATGGCACCCCTGCTCGAG
>NZ_PCZU01000130.1:5282-6404 GCF_002887785.1 Rhodococcus sp. ENV425 | reverse complement strand
GGCGGTGATGACGATGACGCCGATCCACATGCGCGACCACGGGCACGACGTCGGCGCGACGGGCGTGGTCATCGCGATCCACGTTGCGGCGATGTTCCTGCCCTCACCGATCGCGGGGATGCTCGTGGACCGGGTCGGGCCCTACCGGGTCGCGGCCGCCGCGGGACTCGTCCTGCTGGCCTCCGGGGTGTCCGCGGCGCTGGCCCCGCCGCACTCGGTGGCGGCGCTCGCGTTCGCGCTGGGCCTGCTCGGCTTCGGGTGGAGCCTGGGCCTGGTGAGCGGCACCGCGCTCGTCACCGATGCGGTGCCGCTCGAGTCCCGCGCGGCCACGCAGGGCACCGCGGACCTGTTCGTCGCACTCGCCGGGGCGGGCGGCGGCCTGGGTTCCGGGCTCGTCGTCGCGGCGGCCGGGTTCCCCGCCCTGGCGCTGACCGGTGCGGCGGTGTCGCTGGTGATCCTTCCGGTCCTGGCGCGACGGTCCGCACACGTCGCGCAGTCCGCCGTCCACTAGCATCTCAGGCCGGCACGGCGACGGCTCGTCGCGCCACCCGCAGGTCCGCGACCCACACCAGGGCGGTCACGACGGCCGCCGCCACCCCGAACACGCACACCCCGGTCCAGCCGGTGCTCGTCCACGCGACCGCGCCGAGCGCCGAACCGGCAGCGGCGCCGATGAAGTACGTCGTCATGTACACCGCGTTGATGCGGGAACGCGCCGCGGGCGCCAGCGCGTAGACGATGTTCTGGTTGCTGATGTGGATGGCCTGCAGCGCCAGGTCGATCGCGACCATCCCGATCAGGAACCACGCCAGCGAGTACGCGCCGGCGCCCAGCGCGGCCCAGGACGCGACGAGCACCGCCGCGCCGGCGCCCGAGGTGAGCTGCGCGAGCCCGCGATCGGCGAGGCGGCCGGTGAGGTTGGCCATCACCGCGCCGGCGACCCCGGCCAGGCCCACCAGTCCGATCTGCACCTCGTCGAAACCGTAGGGTTCGCCGGCCAGCAGGAACGCCATCGTCGAGAACAGGGCGCTCACGGACGCGAACGACAGGGCGCCGAGCAGCGACCGGGTGCGCAGCCGCGGCTGGGTGCGCACGAGGGTCCCGAGCGAACGCAGCGTGGTC